>NZ_JBFBBE010000011.1:0-76355 GCF_040682555.1 Streptomyces sp. NPDC051172 | reverse complement strand
CGGGGCACGCGATGGAGGACCTGCTCGACGTCGGAACTGATGCGCTGCTCGGCAGGCATGGGCTCGCCGAGAATGTCGAGGGTGGTGTCGACCACGGGCTCGGGGAGGAACCGCATCATCTGTGCGCGGGCCTCGTCTCGGGTCTGCTCGATGAAGCGCACCGGTTCGCCGAGCGCGTCGCCGATCGCCTCGGCCTGCTGTCGGGGCGTGATGAGGGTGGGCCCGGTCAGCTCGTAGGTCCGTCCGGCGTGGCGGTCCTCGCGCAGGGCCGCAGCGGCGACCTCGGCGATGTCGTCCGGGTCGATCGCGGGCAGGCCGATGTCGGCGAACGGCGCGGCGATCACTCGTCGGGTGCGGACCGACTCGGCCCAGGCGTAGGCGTTGGAGTTGAAGCCGCCGGGCCGCAGGATCGTCCAGTCCAGGCCCGACTGCCGGACGGCGTCCTCGATGGCGCGTGCGACACCCCCGTGCGAGGCCGACTCCGGCCGGGTCACGACCCCTTGGGAGGAGAGCAGCACGACTCGTTCGATCCCGCCGGTCTTGGCGACGTCGAGGATGTCCCGCGGGCTGAGCAGGTGCGCGCTGGGACCGCCGTTCTGCAGGAACAGCGCCTCGGCGCCGTCGAACACCAGCCGGAGGCTCTCGGGGTCGGTCAGGTCGGCCTGTCGGTACCGGACGCCGTGCGGCGTGTCCGCGGCCGATACGGCCCGGGACGTCGCGGTCACCTGCGTGCCGTCGGCTGCGAGGCTCTGCACGAGCGATCGGCCGACGTTGCCAGTCGCCCCCGTCACTACGATCACGGTCAACTCCCCTGTTTATTCGGTGTGTTGTCGATGCCCGGAGCGGGCGTGAACGCCGCGGAGCGCTGTTTCCCGGGCGCCTCCAGGACGCTAACACCGCCGATATAGTAGGTACCTAGGGGAAAGTGGCTATCCCGGAGGGATGCACATGGCGGTCAAGGGCATGCAGGCGGCAACTGCCGGGACAGATCCTGAAGTTGCCTGTCCGATCGGTCCGGTCGTGGACATCGTGTTCAGCCGGTGGACCACGCCGATCCTGTGGAGCCTGCACACGCACGGCCGTCAGCGGTTCGTCGAGTTGGAGCGGCGCATCGCGAGGATCACGCCGAAGGTCCTGACCCAGCGCCTGAGGCAGCTGGAACGTGACGGTCTCGTCGTGCGCACCTACCACCCGGAGGTCCCGCCCCGGGTCGAGTACGAGATCAGTGAACTCGGCCGCAGCCTCGCCCCGCTCTTCGCGCATCTCGCCGAATGGTCCGCCGACAATCTGGAAAAGGTCGAGCGGTCCCGGCACGAGTACGACGCCGACTCGGCCTGAGGGACTGTCGTTCCCGCAGGATCCGTCAGCGCTCCTGCGGTGAGCGCGGAGCCCGCTTCCTCGGTACGGAGCCAGCGCCCGAGGCGGTCGCCTTGAGGAGGCGGCGGAAGGTGGGGCACTCCATATGGCTCGGGGCGGGACAGGCTGCGGCATGCCGCAAGGAGTCGCGCAGCACACCGAGTTCGCGGATCGTGCGGTCCAGCTCCTCCGCCTTCGCCGCAAGCACCTGACGGTCGAGGCGCGGCCGTCCGTCCGGCGCGAACATGCGCGCGATCTCGTCGAGCGAGAACCCGGCGGTGCGCCCCATCGCGATCAGCGCCAGGCGCTCCAGTACGGCGGGGTCGTACTGACGGCGCAGACCCCGCCGGCCGCTCGCGGCGATCAGCCCCTTTTCCTCGTAGAACCGCAGGGTGGAGGCGGGAACTCCGGCGCGCTGCACCACCTCGGCGATGTCCAGCTCTGTCATCCTCTTTACCTCAAGTCGACTTGAAATGGCACGGTGTCATCTCGACCGGACGAAGGCAAGCGGAGGAGGCGTTCATGGACGTCAGGCGCGGGAGCGACGACGATCAGGCGGCCCGTTGGAAGGGGCCCGGCGGCAATGCCTGGGTGGAGCTGCAGGGGGTGCTGGACGGGATGTTCAAGCCCTTCGAAGACCTGCTCGTCGATGCCGTGGCCACCGGGCACGCGGGCCGTGTGCTCGATGTCGGCTGCGGCACCGGGGGCATCACGCTGGCCGTCGCGCGGCGGCTCGGTGCGGCGGGCCGCAGCGTGGGCGTCGACATCTCCGAACCGGTGATCGCCGCCGCCCGGGCGCGCGCCGAACGGGAGGGCACACCGGCGTCCTTCGTCCTCGGCGACGCCCAGGACCACGCCTTCGAGCCCGCCGCCTTCGACGCCGTCATCTCACGCTTCGGTGTCATGTTCTTCAACGACTCCGTGCGGGCGTTCGCGAACCTCCGGCGGGCCGCGACGGACGGGGCCCTGCTGCGGTTCGTCGCATGGCGCAGCCCTGCGGAGAACCCGTTCATGACGACGGCCGAACGCGCGGCGGCGCCGCTGCTGCCCGACCTGCCCGTTCGCCGCCCGGACGAGCCGGGGCAGTTCGCCTTCGCGGACCCGCACCGGGTCCGCCGCATCCTGGCGGAGAGCGGCTGGACCGGGGTCGGCATCCGGCCGGTGGACGTGTCCTGTGCCCTGCCGGAGAGCGAGTTGGTCCACTACCTCACCCGGCTCGGCCCGGTCGGTCTGGCCCTGAACGGGGTCGACGAGCAGACCCGCGCACACGTCATCGACACGGTCCGCACCGCGTTCGACCCCTATGTGCAGGGCACGGAGGTCCGCTTCACCGCAGCCTGCTGGCTGGTCGAAGGCCGCGCGTCGGCCATCCGCTGACTCGGGTCGAGGGCTCCGCAGCCGCGAAACTTTCGCGTATCCGGCGGCCCGTTGCCGGGCGCGGGTGACTGGCGCATAGTGAGGACTCCGTACGACGGGGTGAAGGAACACGATGCAGCCGAAGAAAGCCCTGGTGGTCCGAGGCGGATGGGAGGGGCACCGGCCGGTACAGGCCTCCGAGTTGTTCCTGCCCTTCCTCGAAAGCAGCGGTTTCACGGTCCGGGTCGAGGAGTCGACCGACGTCTACGCCGATACCGCCGAGATGACCCGCACCGACCTGGTGGTGCAGTGCATCTCGATGTCGGAGATCAGCGCCGAGCAGGTGTCGGGACTGAGCGCGGCGGTCGCGGCCGGCACCGGTTTCACCGGCTGGCACGGCGGTGTCGCCGACTCGTTCCGCGCCTCCTCCGACTATCTCCAGCTGGTCGGAGGCCAGTTCGCGTGCCACCCCGGCAAGGAGCCGTGTGAGCGCCGGGGCGAGGCGGAGGACAACTTCCTGCCGTACACCATCGACATCACCGAACTCGGCCGTAAGCACCCCGTCACCGAGGGGCTCGACGACTTCGAGCTGTGCACCGAGCAGTACTGGGTGCTCCACGACGACCTGATCGACGTCCTGGCCACCACCACGCACCCCGCCCGCTCCTGGCAGCCCTGGCAGCGACCCGTCACCTCACCGGCGATCTGGACCCGGCAGTGGGGCGCCGGGCGGATCGTGGTGACGACACCGGGGCACAGCCTGGACGTGCTGGAGAACCCGAACGTCCGCACCGTCATCGAGAGGGGCATGCTGTGGGCGACGCGCACCGCATCGGCGTCGTAGGGCTCGGCGTCATCTCCCGCGCATATCTGGACACGCTCCTCGGCCACCCCGCCGTACGCGTCACCGCGGTCGCCGACCTCGACGCCACACGGTCGGCCGCGGCCGCCGCCGATTTGCCCGACGCCCGGGCTCTGACCGTCGAGGAGTTGCTGAGCAGCCCGGACGTGGACACGGTGCTGAATCTGACCGTCCCCGCCGCCCATGCCGAGATAGCCCTGGGCGCCATCGCCCACGGGAAGAACGTCTACGGGGAGAAGCCGCTGGCCGCATCCCTCATCGACGCCCAGGCCGTCATGGAAGCCGCCGAGAAGGCGGGAGTCGCCGTGGGATGCGCGCCGGACACCGTCCTCGGCACCGGAGTCCAGACGGCAAGGGCGGCCCTGGAGGCGGGAAGCATCGGGCGCCCCCAGTTCGCCTCGGCCGTCATGGTCACCCCCGGACACGAGCGCTGGCATCCCCACCCCGACTTCTACTACACCGCCGGCGGCGGCCCCCTGCTCGACATGGGGCCGTACTACCTCGCGTCGCTGGTTCATCTGCTGGGTCCGGTGCGTGCCGTGATCGGGGCGGTCGGCCGGCTGCGCACCGAGCGCGTGATCGGTTCCGGCCCGCGCGCGGGCGAACGGATCCCGGTCGAGGTGGACAGTCATGTCTCCGGTGTGCTGGAGCACGTGGGCGGTGCCCTGACCACGATCACGACGAGCTTCGACGGTGTGGCCACCACGGCCGCCCCGATAGAGGTCCACGGCGAGACCGGCACGCTCACGGTGCCGGATCCCAACCACTTCGACGGCGAGGTGCGGCTCTTCGAACTCGGCGGCACCCAGTGGCGCACACTCCCGCCGTCGGCGGGATACGTCGACGGCGCACGCGGCCTCGGTCTGCTCGACTTCCTCACCGCCGACGGGCGGCGGGCGCCTCGCGCGAGCGGCGCTCTCGCCCTGCACGTGCTGGAGACGATGACCGCCCTCCTCCGCTCGTCGGCCGAGGGACGCCGCATCGAGCTGACGACCTCGGCACTGCCACCGGCCCTGGTTCCGCTCACGGCCGCCGAGAGCTGGAGAGAACCGGCCGCCGGCCGAACCGCCGCACGGTGAAACCGACAGCACCTTCCCGTCACGCGGCCTCGGAGGCCAGGTCCCTGCCGCCGGGCTCCGCTCCGACGACGACCTCGGCGAGGGCCGGTTTACGAATCAGGAGCAGCGCCGCATCGTCGTGAAGACGGCCACCGACATGGGCCAGCAGTTCGTCGTGGAGCGCGCCGAGGGTGCGGGCCGGGTCGTCGGTCACATGGCGCGCCAGCCCCTCGTGGAGCGGATAGAACGCTCGGCCGCGGTCGCGGGCCTCGGTGACGCCGTCGGTGTAGAGCAGCAGCTGGTCCCTTTCGCCGAAGGGCAGCACCTGGAGGCCGGGGGTGTGACCGGTGAGCGCGCGCAGCCCGAGGGGCGGGGCCGGGTGGGTGGCCTCCACCGCGGTGACGCTGCCGTCCCCGCGCACCAGCAGCGGGGGTGCGTGTCCGCAGTTCACGACCTCCAGCTGCCCGGCCCTCGGGTATCCGGCGACCACGGCGGTGACGAAGTCGTCGCTGCCGAGGTTGCGCGCGAGGCTCCGCTCGATCCTGTCGACGACGGCCAGGAGATCGGGCTCGTCGTAGGCGGCCTCCCGGAAGATCCCGAGCACCAGCGCGGCGGTCCCCACGGCCGGCAGCCCCTTGCCGCGTACGTCGCCGACGATCAGCCGCACCCCGTACGGGGTGGGGATCAGCGCGTAGAGGTCGCCGCCGATACGGGCCTCGGCCGCAGCGGCGCTGTAGCGGACGGCCACCTGGAAGGGGCCGACGGTCGCCGGAACGGGCGTGAGCAGGGCATGCTGGGCGGTCTCCGCGACCGAGCGGACGGCGGCGAGCACGCGTTCGCGGCGTCCGCGCAGCGCGCTGGCCAGGCCGCTCGCCAGGGTGACGGCCGCCAGGGCGGACAGTACGGCCGCCAGCTCACTGCCCGGGACACCGTTGCGGGTGCCGAGCGTGCCGCCCAGCGCAGCGGCGAGGAGTCCGACGCACAGGACCCCGCGCGGCCCGTTGGTGGTGGCGGCGAGGGCCGGTCCGGCCGCGAGCATCGGCAGCCAGGTGATCCCCGCTCCGCCGGCCAGGTCGGCGAGCACGATCACGGAGACGATCAGCACAGGCAGTACGGGTGCCCCCGCGGCCAGCTGCGCGACGGCGCGCCTGAGCGACCGGTTGGGCCAGTGTCCGCCGTCATGATCTCGGGCCTGACTCATCTTGTGTCTGCAGTCCTCACCTGTGTGGGGCACGTCGGTCCTGGGGCCCGCCACTGAAATGTCCGTTTCATCCAGGAAACGGGGTGGGGCCAGGCCTTCACAAGCAGAGGTTTTTCAGATAGTGAGCGACAGGCTCCTCGTCACACGGTCCGCCGTCGGGAGCAGCCGTGCCCGGATCGCCGGCAGCCGGGAGAGCCGCTCCGCCGGCATGGAGACGCCGAGCGAGCCGAGGGTGTCGCCGCTGTAGACGGGGACGGCGACGCAGACCGTGCCCAGGGTGTACTCCTCCAGGTCCGTGACGGCCGGGGCCACTGGTGACGCGTCCAGCCTGCGGAGCAGCTCCGGCCGGCTGGTGATCGTCCGCGGTGTGAGGTCCGCGAGGTGGTGCCGGGACAGGTAGTCCTCGCGGGCCTCGTCGTCCAGTTCCCGCAGCACCGACTTGCCCAGCGCGGTGGCGTGCCCCGCGTCCTCGAACCCGACCCACAGGTCGACGCGGGGTGCCCGGGCGCTGTCGACGATCTCGGCAACACGGATCTCGCCGTCCTCGTAGAAGGTGAGGTAGGCGGCGGTCGCGAACTCGTCCCGCAGTGCGGCGAGCGTCGGGCGGACCCGGCTGAGCAGCGCCTGGCCGCGGCCCGTGGTCTGCAGTGTCTGCAGTCTGTCGCCGAGCACGAAGCCGCCGTCGCCCAGCTTCCGCAGATATCCGTCGTGGACCAGCGTCCGCAGCAGGTGATACGCGGTGGCCAGGGGCAGCCCCGTCTCCCGTGCCAGCTGCTTCGCCGGCGCGCCGTTCTCGTGCGCGCTCGCCACCTCCAGCAGCCGGAAGGCCCGCTGGACGGAGGTGATCAGCGTGGGGCCGTCGTGCTCACCCATATGACCAGCGTGCGTCAGCCGCACAGGGCACGCAACAACTCGCCCGACAGTCGGCCAAGTTGGCAGGCCTCAATATCTGCTTACGTCGCGGTTCACCCACGGGGTGTATTTCCGGGCCATCGACCAGGGTAGTGAGTGATTCCCCGAATTCGGCGCGCCGCCGGATGCTCCGGGGATATTTCTTATTAACCTCCACAACTGCACGAAGTCGATCTATCGCAGGTCGCATCCACTTCACTCCACCGGAGATGACATGCACCAGCTTCGCAAGGCTGCCGTCCTGGTCGCCGCCGTCAGCGTCGGCCTCCTGGGTGCCGGCACCGCTCAGGCCCACGACGGCGGCGACAAGGGCGGCGGCAACACCGTCCTGCAGAGCACCACCTGCAGGTCACACGACCTGAACCTGGACATCCTCGGCCAAGTCGGACTGCTGAACGGCCTGCTGGGCGGCGCCCTGAACGGCGAGGGCAACGAGGGCGCACAGTCGACCTCGCTGGGCTCGTCCATGGGCTGCAACAACAGCGTCGGCGGCAAGTAGGACAGAAGCTCACCCCGGTGCCCCGGCCACAAGCCGGGGCACCGGGGTTTTCCCATGCCCGGAAAAGCCGGCCGTCCGCCGGGATCCCAGAAAGCCGAAATACCGGATCGGGAACCCGTCCCGGTCCGGCATTCGTGAATACAGATGATTTATTTCCCTCCCCCTGATGGAGGCCTTTTCCTCACGGATCCCCGGGTGACGGAACGGGCACTTGTCCCCGAACACGATCGAGGCCCGGGTGCGGTCGCCGTCGACCGGCGTGCACCCGGGCCTTGGAGGTGGCGGAAACGGCAGCAGCCCGGGCGCGCACCCTCGTGGGTGTCTCGCGTCCGGGCTGCCTTTGCTGCTCTGACAGATGGGGGCCGACCGGGGTGCGGGCTACGGAGCCGCTCGCACCCTTGGCGCCTGGCTACTTGTCGCTCGCATCCTTGGAAACCGGGGCATCCTTGGAAACCGGGGCGACGAACGCATCGATGAACCGATTGAGATCCAACTCCGGCACCGTGTATCTGGGTGCCTGCTCCGGCGTCGCCTTCTTGGAACTCACCGCCGGAGCAAAGTGCCACTGCGGGGAGACTTCGGTGGCCTGCCGCGGTCCGTCGGCGTCGTCGGCGAAGCCGACACCGACACCGAGAACGGACAGCCCCGCCACCGCTACGGCTACGACCGCAGCGCGCTGAAACCTGCGCATGGTTGACCCTTTCTCACCCGGGCGCGAAGCCCTGGATTGACTACTTAGTGTGAGCATATACATGCACTAAGTAGTAATTTGGGATCTTGGGCACGTCCAATACTCCATTTCGGCCCGCAGCGCATCCGCAGGAGTCCGGCGTCACGACCTCGGTTCGCCGTTCAGCGCGCCACTCGCGCTCCAGCACCGGCCTCGGCCCCGTCCGGCCTACAACACCGATGCACTACGCCTTCCGGGGGCGGGCGTGTCGGAGCAGGCGCCGGCGGCGCATGCCGTGAGCCACTGGTCGAAGTCGGTGTCGTAGCGGGTACCGATGTCGGAGTCGTAGACGGCGTATCCGCCCATGTAGTCGCCGACCCGGAAGCGGGCGAGCATCCGCTGGATGTCCGCGGGGTGGTTCTCGAACATGTAGCGGACCGCGAGATAGCCCCAGGGGTAGGTGCGGATCACGTCGCTGTTCGCGTAGGTGTTCTGGAACAGCGTGCTCAGCCGGTAGGTGTGCTTGCCCGCCTCGCCGACGGCCTGCTCGTCGGTGAGGCCTCGGTAGCCGTAGGAGACGTATTCGGCCAGGCCCTCGATCCACCAGACGTCCGGCACCGACGTCTGCCGGGTGAAGTCGCCCTTCATGTCGTAGCGGGCGTCGAGCAGGTGCGTGTACTCGTGGTTGAGGTTCCAGACACGAGCCGTGAAGCCGTCGTCGGAGGGCTTCTGGTACATGATCGAGAGCGGCTGGTCGGCCGGGTCGGCCGGGTCTCCGGTCAGCGTGATGCCGCCGTTGTCCGTGCTGACTCCGTAGATCGCCCCGGCGTAGGTCTGGTAGTCCGCGCGGCTGGCGAAGACGACGAGCTGCACCGTCGACAAGTACTGGTCCGGTACGGGGCCGTCGTCCTTGACGAGGCCGTGGAAGTACGGGTCCTGGCCGCCGAGGTTTGCGCATACGGCGTCGAGTTCGGCGGAGGTGAGCGCCTGGGCCCGGATGGTGTGGGTCGCGTCGCAGGTGTGGGTGACGGGCAGAGCCGCGTCGGTGAGCCGGGCGGGCAGGTTGCAGATGTCGTAGTAGGAGCAGTCGGGACGGTCGTAGTAGTCGGCCTGGGTCGCCACCGCGACCCACAGCCCGGCCGTGGGGCCGGTGATCTTCGAGGCGTTCAGCAGGCCCTTGGCCAGCGGCTGGACCGTGGCGCGCAGCGCGGTGTGTTCGACGTAACGGGCAACGTTCATCCCGGCGTTGGAGTCCAGGTAGGCGCGGTCGGTGCCCTGCAGGTCCAGGTGCTTGAGCGCGAAACCGTGCAGGGTTCGCGCGATGCCCGGGTCGGCGGTCACCGCGTTGACGTAGTCCGGGTTCCAGTTGCCGCGCCAGAGCGGGGTGTAGACGTCGTTGACGGCGGTGAGCATGCCGGGGACCGCGTCGTAGGAGCTGTCGTAGGCGTTGAGCAGGCGCTGATAGGCCGTCAGATAGCGGGACTGCTGGTCGGCACTGTCGGTGAGGATGACGGTCTCGCCGAGTATGTCTCCGTTCGCCGCGGTGACGTCCCGGGAGTGCCGGTTGGCGAAGAAGGCGTCCAAGCCGCGGGTGGTGGCCTGGGTCAGGGGTGCGCCGTAGGGGCCGACGTCGGACGGGTGGTTGAACTGGACGTAGTAGCCGGCCCTCAGGAACAGCACGAGCTGCCATATCCCGGAGGAGTTGTCGCCCCGATAGCGATGAGCCTCTCCCGTGAAGGCCTCCGCCACGGCGACCATCCGGGACTGGCGGAAGATGTCGCGGGCGTCGGTGCCGGTCACTGCGAACAAGGTGTTGACGCAGCCTGTGGTCGAGGCTTCGAGGAGGGCGACGAGCGCCGAACCGGTCCTGCTTGCGAAGTCGGCCGGGGTGCACGAGACCGGCTTCGGTTTGGGTTTCGGTCCGGTCTGCGTGGCGGGCCGGGGCCGGGAGGGGGTCGGCTTCAGCGGGGGCAGCTGGGCTGTGGTGAACGGGCGGGCCTGTACGGCCGGATGGTCGGTGGCCGTGACGGTGGCCGTCGAGCCGGTGGGCGGCGGCGCCTTCGGGGCCGGCGTCGCAGGGGTGGCGCCGTGCCCGGCGGGGGGTGCCGCCAGCGCCGGCACCGACAGCAGGCCCGCGAGGGTGGTGCAGACGGCGAGGCTGAGGGCGGCGCGTCTGGGCAGCGCGAAGAGGTAGCGCATCTCTGGACTCCTCTGCGGAGGGATGCACCTCGAAACGGGTGGTGAGGCGCGTGAGGCACCATCTCAGCGCCGAGTGCCTCCAACAATGGAATGTGACATAGCACTGTGCGGCGCTCGGCCATAACACCCGGCCGCCCCCCGGCTCCGTCTACGCCCCGCTCCCCCGCCAAGTGCGCGCAGCCCACGTCCTCAAGTGCGGTGACCTCCCGGCGAGTTCGCGGTATGCGCAGGCGGCGGAGTGGAACAGCTCCTCCACCACGTCCTCGGCGACCACGTCACGTCGCCAGGCCAGCACATAGCGGCACCACAGCGGCGTACCGATCAGCGGCCTGATCACCACGTCCGGGATCGGTCGCAGCGTCGCCTGCACGACGGACACGCCGAGACCGTCGGCGATCATGCTCTGCAACTGCAGCTGGTCACCGAGGAATTCATGTACGGCGACCGGCGAGAAACCGGCCGCTGCGCAGGCCGTGTAGAAGACGCCCGGCCAGCCTGCTCCGTCGTCCGGGGTCAGGAACCAGGCGTCCTCGGCCAGATCGGCGAGCGAGACCTGGGCGCGGTGCCCGAGGCGATGGCGGGTGGGCAGCGCCACGAATGTGGGCTCGGTGACGATCCCTCGGTGGGTCACCGTGTCCGCATGCTTCAGTTCCATCCCGGGGTAGTCCGCGGCCACGGCCGCGTCCACCTCGCCGTCCTCCAGGAGCTCGACGATCCGCGAGGAGGCGTACACGCTGCTGACCGCGAGCGTGACGTCCGGCAGCCGGGCCCGCACCCGCGAGATCATCCCGGACAGCACCGGCGAGTTGGTCGCCGCGACACGCAAAGTCCTACGGCCACTCGTGGCACCGGCGGCCGGACGGCACCCGATCGCTGCGGCGCGGGCCAGGACGTCGCGGGCCTGGGCGACGACCTCGACGCCGTACCGTGTCGGCCTGACTCCTGTCGTCCCGCGCTCGAACAGCGACTGCCCGAAGTGGCGCTCGATCCGCCGGAGTTGGGTGCTCATGGCGGGTTGCGAGTAGCCGAGGTCCGAGGCGGCGCGACCCACGCTCCCGGCGTCCGCGATCGCACACAGGACGCGCAGATGCCGAAGCTCCAGGTCCATCCGTACGCTCCTCTGCCGCCGTGGACAGGAAGCGTTCCATCACGCCACCCCGGACACAAGACGCAGGTCAGCCACCCTCCGACGGAGGGGATGGGCTGGCGCGCTACGTCGGTGGCGGCTGCGTTTCAGCGCTCGCACTCTCCTCTCCGGTGCCAGGAGTCGTCAGGGTCTCCTCACGCTGCTTCTTCAGGGCGAGCTCCCTGGCCGTCTTTTCCGAGTGCAGCCTCATCTCTGCCTCCGTCCGAAGATCGAACATCGGCGCCTCCTTTACTTTACGACGAATGTTCCTTTGCCTTTAGATTACCTTACGCGGGGACCGAAGTCACGGTCGAATTGGCTTCGTGCCGCAGCGGGTTGAGCCGGTCACGAGGTCACGCTCCTCGATCAGGCGGGATCCGGCTCGCCCCCAACGCCACAAGCGAGTTGCGCCGGCCGGGTCTGCTCGACGCGGCCGCCGTGCCGAAGGGGTCGGTGCGGCAACGCCTGGGTGCGGACGCGGCGGTCTTCTCGAAGGGCGCCGCCTACCGAGCGCTGCTCACGGTCGACGAGGTGGGGCTGGGACTCCCGGGTGTGCCGTGTCCTGGAACGCGCCGGGCAGGTCTTCCGCTGGGGCATCTGCACGCGCGCCCCGCTCCCCCGCCGGCACACCTGACGCACGTACGGCGGCGTACGCGGCGCAGCACAGGTTCATGCCCGTGGCGACCGTATGGGGCGACGAACGTCCACGACGTCAGTCCACGGGCCACGTGTGCGCGGGCGCGTTCAGATGCATGTAGTCCATGTACGTGGTGGTCATCCGGCGCAGCGCCTCCTGGCGGTCCGAGGTGCCGGTCTTCTCCAGGTGGTGGACCGTCTCCGCCTGCCACAGGGCGCCGTTGCGGGCGGTGACGCAGCGCTGCTCGATGATGCCGAGCAGCGGTTCGCGCCAGGTCGCGTCCATGCCGGCCAGTTCGAGGCCCCGGTGGGCCAGCGGCAGCAGGCGCCGCAACACCAGTTCCGTGACCGGGACTTCGCCCACGCCGGGCCAGTACAGGCGGGCGTCGATGCCGTCGCGGGCGGCCACGTGCAGGTTCTCCTCGGCGACCGCGAAGGACATCCGCGTCCACACCGGCCGGTCCTCGTCGACCAGGGCGCGGGTGAGGCCGTAGTAGAGGGCGCCGTTGGCGATGATGTCGGCCACGGTGGGGCCTGCGGGCAGGACGCGGTTCTCGATGCGCAGGTGCGGGCCGCTTTCGGTGACGGCGTACACGGGGCGGTTCCACCGGTAGATGGTGCCGTTGTGCAGGGTCAGTTCGCCCAGTTGCGGGACGCCGCCGCCGTCGAGCGTCGCCTGGGGGTCCTCGTCGTCGCACAGCGGCAGCAGGGCGGGGAAGTAGCGGACGTTCTCCTCGAAGAGGTCGAAGACGCTGGTGATCCACCGCTCGCCGAACCACACCCGGGGCCGTACGCCTTGGGCCTTGATCTCCTGCGGACGGGTGTCGGTGGCCTGCTCGAACAGGGGGATGCGGGTCTCTCGCCACAGCTCGCGGCCGAAGAGGAAGGGCGAGTTGGCGGCCAGGGCGATCTGTACGCCCGCGACGGCCTGGGCCGCGTTCCAGTAGGGCGCGAACTCCTTCGGGGCGACCTGCAGATGGAACTGGGTGCTGGTGCAGGCGGCCTCGGGGGTGATGGCGTCGGCGTACATCGACAGGCGCTCCACGCCGTCCACCCGGATGCGCAGGTCCTCGCCGCGGGCCGCGAAGATCTGCTCGTTGAGCAGCTTGTACCGCGGGTCGCCGGAAAGGGCGGACTCGCCCACGTCGGACTCCCCCAGCGTGGGCAGAATCCCGACCATGATCATGTGTGCGCCCAGGTCGGAGGCGCGTTCCTCGGCGTGGTTGAGGGCGTCGCGGATCTCCTGCTCCCAGGCACCGGGCCCGCCGGCCGTCAGCTGCCGGGGCGGGATGTTGATCTCCAGGTTGAAGCGGCCGAGCTCGCTCGACCAGGCGGGGTCGGCGATCGCCTGCAGCACCTCGGTGTTGCGCATCGCGGGCCGTCCGTCGCCGTCCACCAGGTTGAGCTCGATCTCCAGCCCGACCTGGGGGCGCTCGCTCTCGAAGCCCGACTCGCGCAGCATCTGCGCCAGCACGTCGAGACAGAGGTGCATCTTGTCCCGGTAGCGGCGGCGGTCCTCGCGCGTGAACACCAGGGCAGGTACGTCACGTCCCATCGGGCTCTCCCGAGTCCCCTCGGCGGATACCTCTCGTCCCAGCGTCCCACTTCGAAACGGCCCAGCACAGTCGGCGACCCGCCGGTCACGGGAGGTGCCGGACGGTACGACAGAGGGTGAATGGCGCGGCGTCTGTGCTGAACTCGGTCGACACAGTGAGGAGCAACGCCCATGAGCAGACCGCAGTCCGAGTTCCACCGTCCCGAGGCGTCCTGGCTGCGGCCGCCCGGGGCGGCCGACGGCGTGTGGGAGCAGATGCTGGCCGAGGATCCGCAGACCGGGGACGCCACCGTGCTGCAACGGTACGAGCCCGGGACGGACACCAGCGTGCAGGGCAGCGTCCGGCACGACTACTTCGAGGAGGTGTACCTCCTCGAGGGCTCACTGACCGACCTGCGCCTCGGCGAGACGTTCACCGCGGGGATGTACGCGTACCGGCATCCGGGAATGGAGCACGGGCCGTGGACAAGCAGCGAAGGCGTGCTGATGCTCGTCAGGCGCGGGTTTGCATGAGCGCCCACGGCCCTGCGGGCTGAAAAACGTTTTACCCCCCGTCGGGGTAGACTTGCGACGCCCATGAGGACCACGTCGTGCCTGGTCGCACGGCTGTCACAGCGAGGGGGGTGGACGCCATTCCGGTTCGCCCCGCCCGGATCCAGGACGTCGCAGCCGCCGCCGGAGTGTCGGTGTCGACGGTGTCCAACGTGCTGAACCGCCCGGAGCGCGTGAACGCGGCCACGGCCGAGCGGGTCCGCGACGCGGTCGCGGCGCTGGACTACGTGCCCCATCCGGGCGCCGCGGGACTGCGCACGGGCCACACGTCCTCGATCGGCCTGGTCCTGCCCGACGTGACCAACTCCTTCTACGCACGCATCGCACGGGGCGCCGCCGACGCCGCCTACGACCACGGCTACTCCCTGGTCCTCTGCCACAGCGGGGACGCCCCGCAGCGCGAGCAGGGCTACTTCACCATGCTCGTCGAACAGCGGGCCGTCGGCGCCGTGGTCGTCCCGCTCAGCGCCGACCCCACCCGGCTCACACGGCTGCGCGAACGGGGCATCCCGCTCGTGCTGGCGGACCGTGCGATGCCCGCTCAGGACGGCTGTTCAGTCTCCGTCGACGACATCGCCGGCGGCCGTATCGCCGTGCAGCACCTCCTGGAGTGCGGGGCGCGCGACATCCTCGTCGTGAACGGGGAACGGTCGATACGGCAGTGCGCCGACCGCTACCAGGGCGCCCGGCAGGCCGTACGCACCCGGCGTGAGGCACGGCTGGGCCAGGTGATCGCCGAGGAGATGACGGTGGCGTACGGCACGGAGATCGCCCAGGGGCTGGACGAGCTGCCCGACGGGGTGTTCTGCACCAACGACTTCCTCGCCGCCGGACTGTGCCGGGGCCTGGCCGAGCGGGGTGTGAAGGTTCCCGAGGACGTGCAGGTGGTGGGGTACGGCGACCTCGACATCGCGAGCTTCGTGGGGACGACCCTGACGACGGTCCGGCAGCCCGTCGAGGATCTCGGCCGGGCCGCCGTGGAGATGCTCCTCGACGAGGTGGAGGCCCGCGCCGAACACGCCCACGAGGCAAGGGTGTTCGCGCCCGGACTGGTCCTGCGGGACTCCACCCGTTCACTCACCGGCGGCTGACTCCGGGATCCGCAGCGTCACCGGCCCCATCAGCCCGGACGTCAACTGGGAGGGGAAGGCCCAGGCGGTGGGGGTGGCTTCGGCGAGATACGGGGCCAGGGTGTTGTGGACAGTCACGTCGATTCGTACGGTGCGCCCGGCGGCACCGCGCAACTCGAAGCGGTACGGCGCGCAGAACGCCTCGCCGACCGGCTCCCCGTCGAGAAGAACCGCGACACTCCCCCGCACCCGCCCCAGGTCGAGCACCGGGTCCGGCCCGCCGGGCACCTCCACCTCGCGCGAGTAGGTCACACCGCCGCTCCAGCCGCCAAGACCCAGCGACCGCCAGTCCCCGAGGGGCAGGGGCGCCGCCACGGTTCGCACGCGCACCGGCCCGCACCAGGCGGAGCCACCTCGCAGCACGGCGGTCGGTTCGGTGATGACCTCGAACTCCGCTGATCCTGAAGCAGGTTGAGTCAGGGTCAGTAGCTGTCCGTCGAGTGAGTGTTCCGCGCCGTCCGCGGCCCTCACTCGTGCGGGCAGTGCCAGCGGCAGCCTGAGCGACACCGTGCCCGGAGGCACGGTGAAGCGGAAACGCTGTGCACGGGGGCGGACTTCGTCGGTTGACCGCACTGACAGCACGGCCGTGCCGAGCGCCGGTCCGCCGGTCAGCCACTCCGTGTCGGGCAACGGATGCGGTCGTACGGCGGCGTGGCAGTGCTGCAATTCCCCCCATCTGCCCTCGTGTTCGACCGTACGCCCACGCCACTCCCCCGTCTCGGCCTCCCAGCCGGCCCCGCTGACCAGCGCGGTCACCCCTGCTCCCGCCACGAGGTCGACGAACACGGCATCGCGTGCGCGGGCGCTGTCGGCCACGACGTCGAGCACGTGGTCCCCCGCCGAGAGGGCCAGTTCGTGGCGGAAGAACATCGGCACGGCGCCCCAGTCGGACTCGTAGTACTCGACCTTCTCCTGCCGCGCCACGACCGCGCCGTCGAGCAGCACGGTGACTCCCGCCGCGGCGCCCACCACGAGCACCGCGCGCTCCCCGCCGTCGGAGAGACGCAGACGCCCCCGGTAGGTGACGCCGCCGTCCGGCAGACACATGAACTGCGGCCGCGTCGCGAACCCGTCCGGAGGAGACAGACAGAAGTAACTGCCCAACGGCGCTCGGGCCGTGGCCGAGATCATCGAGGGGCGGTCCTCGGCGTCGGACAGTTCGTACTCCAGGACGTTGCGGGGCCGGTCGACCTCGACCCGGGCGGACGCCAGGTATCCGCGGCCAGTGGGCAGCCTCTCGCCGTTCCACCACACCCGCTTGGCCGCTGCCGCGCCGACGTGCAGATCAGCAGGTCCGCGGTGGTCGGTCTCGACGATCGAACGGACCCGGGCGACTGTTCCGAGGCCTGGCACCGTGACCCGTACGAACTCCTCGGTCACCAGCCCCTTGTTGCCCAGCAGCCCGTCCGGGTCCGGGATCCCGCGGCTCGACGAGAAGAGTGCCACGGTCCAGCTCTCGTCCCAGGGCACAAGGGGCTGCTCTCCGGCCAGGACTCGTGCGACGGACGTCTGGCCGAGCGGGTCGGGGGCCTTCGCGGCCGGCACCGGCGGCAGCACCCGTGCCCGGTTGCCGTACGTCGCCCGGGTCTGCTCCCAGCGTGCGTCGGGGGCGCCGCTCTCGGTCCACTCCATGGTCCAGATCTGCGGTTCCTCGACGGACGACCCGGCGGGCAGCGCAAGGTCGCCCCATGTGTTGTCCATGGTCGGCGCCAGACGGCCCTCCCAGCCGCCGGACACGTCGATGGTCCGGGCCGGCTCGGGCGGTGGTGCGGGCGCCGGGGTCACCGGGGTGCCTTCCCGCCATACGACGAGGACGGCGGGGGCGCCTTCCAACGGCACCTCGATGGTCGAGATGCCGTCGGCGACGGTGACGCGCGCGGGGCGCCGGGCACCGCTCGCCGGGTTCCAGACCTCGGCCTCGGCGACCGGGGCGCGCACGGTGAGGGACCTGGTGGGGGCGTAGCGGGCGGGGTCGACGTCGTGGTTGCCCTCGGGCGGATGCGCGCGGGCGTCGGGGAAGGCCCCCGTCACCAGGGCGACCGCTTCCGCTCCCTGCCGCCGCACGAGCAGGGGCACGTCGCTGGTCGCGTACCCCGCCGGCTCAGCCACGGCCGCGGCGCCTGCCTCGGCGTCGCTCGCCCGCTCCAGCCTGGGATGAGCGCACAGCGCCGCTACGACGGCGTCGTCGCCGGCCAGGCCCGCCGCAGCCGTCGGCGCGCGGCCAACGGCCACCACCCGTCCACCGGCATCGAGCAGTTGGGTCAGCCGCCGTGCCGTGTCCTGTTCCAGGACGCTCGCCGAGGGCAGCAGCACCGCGGTGTACGCCAGGTCCCCGACCCGCAGGGCGCCGTCGGCGGGCGTGGCCCGCTGCGCCGAGGCGTCGTCGATGACGTCGTAGGAGACGCCGTGCCGGTCGAGGGCGCCGATGTGGGGCCGCAGCCAGTTGTTGGTGCCGCACAGGTCGAGGTAGTGGCGCTGGGTCTCGTCGACCTCGGAGTGGCTGTCGCCGAGGCGGCCGTCGCCGAAGTGCTGGACCGGGGCGTCGAGCGGGATGAGGGACTGCATGGTGGTGGTGGGGTGCAGGACCGCGACGTCGGCGCTGTAGGTGCCCCAGGACAGGATCGAGCAGAGGCGGGCGACGGCACGGGAGAAGGCCGGGTACTGCGGCCAGTAGGGCTGTCGCCAGTCGGTGGACGGCGGCGCCCACTCGAACCATCCGCCCGCGGTGCCGAAGTAACTGGCATGCGGGTTGTACAGGTTGGCGCCGCTGCGCAGGAACGGCAGGAGCCAGTCGTAGGTGTCCTCGAGGGTGCCGCCCCAGCCGGAGGAGTGGAAGGCCTCGATCCAGACCCGCTCGTGGCCGTAGAGGTGCGCCATGGAGGAGTGGATCTTGGAGTCGCCGTGGTGGTCGCTGCCCGCGGCGCCGTACCAGCGGTGGGTGCGGAAGTAGTCCGAGTAGATCTGTGTGGACTGGGCCGGGAAGCCGGAGCGGGCGGGGTGGCTCTGGTCGCAGCCGAGGAGCATGCCGCGTGCGTCGTGCCAGGCGGCCAGGGGTTTGAACAGGGCCTCTTCGGTGAGTTCGGCGCGGACCGCGTAGTAGTCGGCGCGGACCTTCGAGGCCCGGGCGGCGTCGGGGGTGTCGTGGAAGAGGGCCGGGAGACGGTCGAGCAGGTCGTAGTCGCGACGGGCGAGGAACTCCTCGGGGAAGCGGCGGCTCCAGGCGTTGGTGCCGGGCAGTTCGTCCTGGAAGCTTCCGGCGATGACATTGCCCAGGTACTCGGGGACACGGCGGTCGTACTCGTGGTGCACGGCGTCCAGGAGCAGGCGGACGGCGCCGGGGTCCAGGTAGTCGAAGGCCGTGGGGACGGCGGTGACGAGCTGCACCCGGCTGCCGTCGGCGGCCGGGATGCCGGCGGTCCCGGTGACGGGAAGGCGCCGGCCCTCCGGGGAGTACGCGCCCACGAGGGTCTCCGAACTCCTCAGCGGGACGGCGCCGTTGGAGACGGTCGCCGTCCGGCAGCGCAGGGAGAGGCCGGCCGCCTCGGGATGCGGGCGGGTCACTCCGCCCTGCACATTGGCGCCCGAGAACCCGATCTGGTCGTAGAACCACAGGCGCATGCCCAGGTCCCGGGCGATCTCGCAGGCGTCGGCGAAGCGTGCCCACCACTCATCGCCGAACCACGGAGGTTCGTCGGCGCGGGCGCCGAAGCTCGGGCCGGCCGGCGCCAGGTTGATCACCACGAGGTTGTGGACGCCGCCCTCCGCGAACCTGCGCAGCTGCCAGGCGAGGCGCTCGCGGGTGACTTTCGCACCCGACCACCACCACAGCGGAGTGGGGCCGAAGTCCCTGGGCGGGTCGTCGAACAGCTGCTGCAGCGCGGAGGAGATCACGGACACGGTCCTTCCGAGAACGGCTGGGCACCCTCGCGGTTCAAAACGTTTTACATGGGTCTGGTCGCCGACAACCTGGAATGTTCGCACCGGATCCCGGACGCGGGAAGCATGCCGACGCGTCTTCCTGCAAATGGGCGCATGAGGGGTTGTTGGAACGTTTTTCCGACCCTATATTCACTGCACTCGGCCTCAGAGCCGCGCCGTCCCTCTCCGCTCGGCCCATCCCCAGACGACGGAGTCGCATCATGGTCCGAACCCCGACCGCTCCCGAACGCTCGGAACAACCCATCCCCCGGCGGTTGTGGAAGGTGGCGGCCCTGTCGGGCATGGCCTCCTACCTCGACGCCGCACTCATCGTCAGCATCGCCGTCAACCTGGCCATCTACCGCGACAGTTACGACATGGGCGTGTGGATGGCGGGCGCGATCAGCGCGATCGTCACCGGCTGCATCGCGGTCGGCTCCCTGGTCGGCGGGCGGCTGGCCGACATGTTCGGGCGCCGCCGCGTCTACAACTGGGACATCTTCTGCTTCGCGCTGGGCGCGGTCGTCATCACGCTCGCGCCGAACGACATCGTGCTCTTCGTCGGCGTGCTCGTGGCGGGGCTTGCGGCCGGTGCCGATCTGCCGACCTCGCTGGCCGTGGTCTCGGACGCCGCCCCCGCCCACGGCCGGGCACGCCTGGTGTCCTTCACGCAGGTCATGTGGGTGGCGGGCATCGTCGTCGTCATCTTCCTCGGCTATCTGCTGTCGGACACGGGCATGACCGGGGCGCGGATCATCACCGGTCATCTGGCCGTCGCCGCGCTGGTCACCTGGCAGTTGCGCTCCCGGCTCGACCTGGCCGACGAGCCGTCGGACACGGAGCTGGCCCAGGAGGCGGCCGCACTGGCCGCCCCGCGCGGCATCGAGCTGAAGAACGTGTGGAACCGTGCCGCGCTGCTGCCGATGGCCGCGACCTTCGCCTACTACGTCACCTGGGGCATCGGCGCCAACACCTTCGGCCAGTTCGGCACGTATCTGCTGGTCACGGTCAGCGGCGCCTCGCAGAGCCTGGCCACCGGGATCAACCTGGCCTTCCTCCCGATCGCGCTGGTGCTGACCTTCGTCTTCGTCCGGCTCGCCGACACTCCCTGGCGCGACAAGCTGTTCTACGTATTCACGGTCGTGCAGATCGTGGCCTTCTGCATCGCCTCCCTCACCGCGGGCGCGCTGGTCGGCATGCTCGTCTTCTTCGTGCTCTACCAGATCTCCAACCCCTTCGCGGGGGAAGCCAGCTACAAGGTGTGGTCGCAGCTCACGCTGCCGCCGGACACCCGCGGTACCACCCAGGGCCTCACCTACGCCGTGTCGCGGGGAGTGTTCGCGGGCGTCGCCTTCGTGACGCCCGCCCTGATGGAGTACAGCGCCTCCGTGCTGCTCTGGTCGATCACCGCCTGCATGGCGGCCTCAGCGGTCGCGGGCGTGTACATCGTCCGTGTCCTCATCCAACGCTCCCCCGGCGCCGCTGCCGCTCCGGCGGATCTGGGCGTGGCGCGGGCGTAGCAGTGGCCCGGGCACCCCTGAACCCGACCGTGGACCTGCGAAGGAGCTGTCCCAAGCCATGACAACCGCCGAACACTCCATGTCCCTGCAGGAGTTGCTGCCGCCGGTGCACCGACGCCGCACCCGGATCGGCCTGGTATCGGGCGGGCTCGGCACCTACTGGCCCCAGTTTCCCGGTCTGCTGCCGCAGTTGAAGGAGTCGGCCGCGTACGTGGCCGAGCGGCTCGGGCAGCTGGACGCGGAGGTCACGGACGTCGGTTTCATCTCCGACGCGCAGGAGGGAGCGGTCGCCGCCGAGGAGCTGCGCCGGGCCGACTGCGACCTCATCGTGCTGTTCCTGACGACGTATCTGACCTCGTCGATGGTGCTGCCGATCGCCCGGCGCTCGCACACCCCCGTACTGGTCGTCGACCTCCAGCCGTCCGAGCAGATGGACCACGCCACCTTCGACACGGGTGCCTGGCTGGCGTACTGCGCGCAGTGCTCGGTGCCCGAGGTCGGCAATGTCCTGCGCCGGGCCGGCATCCCCTTCCGGTCGGTGTCGGGCTGGCTGCGCCAGGAGTCCGCCTGGCGGCGCATCGAGCAGTGGATCCGCGCGGCCCGTGTCCGCGCGGCGCTGCGGCACGCCCGGCACGGTCTGATGGGGCATCTGTATCCCGGCATGCTGGACGTGTCGACCGATCTGACGCTGCTTCCTGCGACCTTCGGCTCGCACGTGGAGGTACTGGAGTTCGACGACCTGCGGCACCGGGTGGAGCGGGTGAGCGAGGCGGAGACCCGCGACCGCATGGCGCTGGCCCGCCAGGTCTTCACCCTCGACGACAGCGTGGCGGACGAGGACTTCGTGTGGGGTGCGAAGGTGTCCGTGGCCCTGGACCGGCTGGTCGAGGACTTCGGCCTGGACACGCTCGCCTACTACCACCGCGGTCTCGACGGTGAACTGCACGAGCGGCTCGGCGCGGGCATGATCCTGGGCGCCTCCCTGCTCACCGCCCGTGGCGTGCCGGCGGCCGGCGAGTACGAACTGCGCACCAGTGTCGCCCAGTTGGTGTCGCAGAGCGTCGGCGCCGGGGGCTCCTTCACCGAGATCCAGGCCCTCGACTTCGAGGACGGTGTGGTGGAGATGGGCCACGACGGGCCCGCACACCTGGCAGTCAGCGCCCGTGACCCGTTGCTGCGCGGTCTTGGCGTCTACCACGGCAAGCGCGGCTGGGGAGTCAGCGTGGAGTTCGACGTCCGGCACGGCCCGGTCACCCTCCTGGGCCTCGGCCAGGACGCCGACGGCAGTCTGTCGTTCGTCACCTCCGAGGGCACCGTCGTGCCCGGTCCCCTGCTGGAGATCGGCAACACCACCAGCCGTGTCGACTTCGGCCGGGACCCCGGCGAATGGGTCGACGCCTGGAGCGCCACCGGCGTCGGCCACCACTGGTCCCTCGCCGTCGGCAGGCACAGCGCCGATTTCCGGGCCGCGGCGAGCCTGCTGGGCATCGACCACCGGGAGGTGTGAGCTCCCCTCCCGCGCGCCCCCGTTCACTCCGGTGCATTGCGCCGTGAGCCTGATCCGCGGGCGTTCCCCGGCAAGGCGTCGCGCAACCACGCCATTAGGCCGGGAAGGTGGGTCCGTCGTCGTTCGCCACCGCGACGTTCCACCGTCTCGAGGAGAGCTTCTTGCGCCTGCACCCTGTCGCGGCTGCCCTGACCTCGGCCGTGCTGCTGGCCTCGCCGCTCCCGGCGGCGTCCGCCGCCCCCGCCACGGCCGAGCCCGCACGCGCCACGGACGATCCCGCCGGCTACGTCAACCCGTTCGTCGGCACCGCTCCGGGAGGCACCGACTTCGGACACGGCGGCGGGGCCGGGAACACCTTCCCCGGCGCCACGGCGGCGTTGGGCGGGATCCAGTGGAGCCCCGACACGGTCACCCGCCAGCACGGCGGGTACGCGTACAAGGACAACCGGATCCGGGGTTTCAGCCTCACGCATATCTCCGGCGCGGGCTGCAGCGACTACGGCAATGTGCCGTTCATGCCGCTCACCGGCCGCCCGGACCCGGATCCCGCCGCGCGCCACGCCACCTTCTCCCACACCAACGAGGAGGCGTCGCCGGGCAGTTACGGGGTCCGGTTCGACAACGGCATCCGTACGCAGATCTCCGTCACCCAGCGCTCCGGCATCGCGCGCTTCACCTATCCGGCCGGCGACGCGCGGCCCGCCGGGCTGACGGTGGACGCGGGACGGGCCTTCAACCAGGCCACCGGGAAGATCAGCATCGGGTCGCGCACCCTGTCCGGCTACACCGACAGCGGCGGCTTCTGCCACTCCTCGAACCGCTACCGGCTCTACTTCCATGTCGTCTTCGACCGTCCCTTCGCACACACCGAGCCCCTGGACGGGAAAACCTCCGGGGCGTACGTCTCCTTCGCCCCCGGCACCCGCACGGTGACTGCGCGGGTCGGTGTGTCCTTCGTGGACGTCGCCGCCGCCCGCCGCAATGTCGCGGCTGAGCAGGGCAACCGCTCCTACGACCAACTGCACCGCGCCGCCCGTGACCGATGGAACGAGTGGCTGGGCAGGATCGCCGTGCGCGGCGGCACCGAGACCCAGCGCCGGGTGTTCTACACCGCGCTGTATCACGCGCTGCTGCACCCCAGCGCCTTCAGCGACACCGACGGCCGCTACCGGGGCATGGACGGCAAAGTCCACCGCACCCGGCGCGGGCATGTGCAGTACGCGGACTTCTCCGGCTGGGACGTCTACCGTTCCCAGGGCCAGCTGCTGGCTCTGATCGCGCCGCACGAGGCGTCCGACGTCGCCCAGTCGATCCTCAACCAAGGCCACCAGGCGGGGTATTTCGACCGCTGGACGGTGGCCAACGGCGGCACCCGCGTCATGGTCGGCGACCCGCTGCCGGCCATGGCCGCCTCGATCCACGCCTTCGGCGGCACCGACTTCGACGCCCGAGGGCTGCTGCGCGCGGCCGTGGCGGGCCGGCAGGACGACCGGCAGCGGCCGGGGCACCAGCAGTACGACACCCTGGGCTACATCCCGGCCGGCACCAAGGGCGTCTGGGGCAGTGCGGCCACCACACTGGAGTACGCGATCTCCGACGCCGCGCTGGCCCACCTGGCCGGACGCCTGGGCGACACGAAGACCCAGGCGGTCCTCGCCCGGGCCGCCGGCAACTGGCGCAATCTGTTCAACCCGGTCAGCGGCTACATCCAGCCCCGCAACGCCGACGGGAGCTGGCCGTCCTTCTCCCCCACCCAGCACGGGGAGTACGTCGAGGGCAACGCCGCGCAGTACACCTGGCTGGTGCCGCACGACCTGCCCGGTCTGTTCACCGCCATGGGCGGCACCGCCGCGGCCACCGCCCGTCTCGACACCTTCTTCACCCAGCTCAACGCGGGTGCGGACAAGCCGTTCGCCTATCTCGGCAACGAGCCGTCCTTCAACATCCCCTGGGCGTACGACTACGCGGGCCGCCCCGACCGCACGGAGGACATCGTGCGGCGGGCCCTCACCACTCTCTTCACCGACCGGCCCGACGGTCTCGTCGGCAACGACGACCTGGGCGAGATGTCGTCGTGGGCGGTCTGGGCCTGTCTGGGCATGTACCCCCAGGTCCCGGGGAGCGCCCAACTCGCCCTGGCGGGGCCGCTGTTCCCGGCCGCGACGGTGCACCGCGGCAACGGGGTCGCCCTCTCCCTCCTCGCCCCGGACGCCTCGGCAACGAACACCCACGTACGGTCACTGAGGCTGAACGGGCTCCCCGTCAACGGCCCCTTCCTTCCGGAAGGGGTGCTGACCTCGGGCGGTGTGCTCCACTACGGGATGACGTCCTGATCTCTCAGGCCAGGGTCACCTCGACGGGCAGCTTCTTGATGCCGTTGACGAAGTTGGACCGTACGCGCGGCACGGCGCCGGTCAGCCGGATGTCCGCAAGTCGGGGGATCAGTTCCTCGAACATGATGCGGATCTCGGTGCGGGCGAGCAGGTTGCCCAGGCACAGATGGGGGCTGCCCTTGCCGAAGGTGACGTGGTCGTTGTGCTGCCGGGTGACGTCGAAGTCGTACGGGTTGCCGAAGACCTCCTCGTCACGGTTGCCGGAGGCGAACCACATGACGACCTTGTCGCCCTCCTTGACCTGCTTGCCGCCCAGTTCCACGTCCCTGGTCGCGGTGCGGCGGAAGTGGTAGACGGGGGACGCCCAGCGCAGGAACTCCTCGACGGCCACCGGGATCAGGGACGGGTCCTGCTGCAGGCGGGCGAGCTGCTCCGGGTGCTGCAGCAGGGCCAGCATCGAGTGGGTGATGGTGTGCCGGGTGGGTGGTCTCGTTGCCGGCCACCACCAGCAGCAGGAAGTAGTTGTCGAAGTCCTGGGCGGAGAGCGGATTCCGTCACGGGGTGTGGTGTTGACGAGTCGTGAGACCAGGTCGGTGCCGTGGCCGCCGCGCCGCCGCCGGGCCAGCTCTCGGCCGTAGTCGAAGACTTCGAGCGAGGCGGGTGAGCGGAAGGGCAGGTCGCGGTACTTCTCGCTCTCGGCGCTGTGCAGCAGCACGTCCGCGTAGTCGGGGTCGGTGTTGCCGATGATCCGGTTGCCCCAGTCGATGAGCTTCTGGTTGTCCTGCGGCGGCACGTCGAGGAGCCGGGCGAGGACGTTGATGGGAAGTCGGCGGAGACGTCGGCGACGAAGTCGAAGCTGCCCTGCGCCAGGGCCGCGTCCGGCGTGGTGGCGGT
Organism: Streptomyces sp. NPDC051172; assembly: GCF_040682555.1. Classification (NCBI taxonomy): domain Bacteria; kingdom Bacillati; phylum Actinomycetota; class Actinomycetes; order Kitasatosporales; family Streptomycetaceae; genus Streptomyces; species Streptomyces sp. NPDC051172. Next base: position 51,071 of record NZ_JBFBBE010000011.1, on the reverse strand, counting down.
CAGGCCGCGCAGGAAGTCGGTATAACCGTTGATCACGCTCGCGCCGAACTGGCGCTGGATCACACTGCGCAGCGCGCGGTGCCGCACACCGTCCATCTCCAGGATGGAGGCCCGCTTCTTGATCTGGTCGTCGTCGACCTCCTCCAGGTTGACGAACCTGGTCGAGGTGAAGGTCTGAGCGTCGCGGTCGACGCGGGCGATGTCCGCGTGCCGGGTGACCGCCCAGAAACCGGAGTTGGGCGCCTCCTCCGGCTGCCAGTGCACCGGGTCCTGGTGGCGCAGGGTGTGGAACATCCGCCAGGGCGTCACCCCGTCGGTGAAGTTGTCGAGGTCGGCGAGGTCGACGTCCGCGAGCGGCATCGGTTCGTCGACTGCGGTGGTCAGGGTCTCGGTCATCGGTGGCTCCCGGACGTCACAGGTGGTAGGCGTATTCGGTGAACTCCCAGTCGGTGACGTGCCGCCCGAAGCGTTCGACCTCGTTGCGCTTGTAGCTGAGGTATGAGGTGGTGAAGTCCTTGCCGAGCACCTCGGCCAGGGCGGTGTCCGCCTCCAGCGCGTCGAGGGCGGCGGACAGGCTCGTCGGCAGCACGGACGCGCGTGCGGTGTCGTAGCCGTAGCCCTCCAGCGGGGCGGGCGGCTCCTCCGCCGCCCGGACGCCGAGCAGTGCGGCGGCGATCGTGCCGGCCAGCAGCAGGTACGGGTTGGCGCTCGCGTCGCCGAGCCGCAGTTCCAGGCGGGCGCCCGGGCCGCGCTCGGGCGGGATGCGGACCATGGCGCTGCGGTTGTCGAGGCCCCAGTCGATCAACCAGGGCGCAAGGGTGTCCGGGCCGAAGCGTTTGTAGGAGTTGATGGTCGGGTCGGCCAGGGCGGCGAGGGCCGGGGCGTGGGCGAGGATGCCGGCGAGGGCATGGCGGGCGGTGACCGAGAGGCCGTGGGCGCCCGCCGGGTCATCGAAGGCGTTGTGGCCCCGCTCGTCCTCGCAGGACAGGTGGAGGTGGAAGCCGGAGCCGCCGGCGTCGTTGAAGGGCTTGGCCATGAAGGTGGCGAGCCGGCCCTCCTTGCGGACGAGTTCCTTGACGGCGGCCTTGAAGCGGAAGGCGCGGTCGGCGGCCGACAGGGCCTGACCCCCGGCATGCGGCTTGCCCGCGAGGAGATCTTCGGCCCGGTCCTGTCCGTCCTCACCTTCGACGACCTGGACGAGGCGGTACGACTCGCCAACGCCACCGAGTACGGCCTCGCCGCCGGCCTGTGGACCTCCGACCTGTCCACCGCCCACAAGGTCTCCCGGGCGCCGAAGGCCGGCACGGTCTGGGTGAACTGCTACGAGGAGGGCGACCTGACCGTGCCCTTCGGCGGTATGAAGCAGTCGGGCAATGGGCGTGACAAGTCCGTGCACGCCATCGAGAAGTACACCGAGCTCAAGACGATCTGGATCCAGCTGTGACGCGCCCCTTGATAGCGAACCCGGCGCGCTTCTCCGCCACCACCTCCGCCCTGCGGTACGCCGCCGAGGTCAACGCCCGCGCGCTGGTCGAGGCGGTGTGGCGGGCGGGCGGCGAACCGGTGAGCATCCACCCCGCGGACTGTGAGGTCGCGTCCCGGCTCGCACCCTTCGACGGCGTCCTGCTGCCCGGGGGCGGCGACCTGGCCCCGCACCGCTACGGCGCCACCGACACCCGCTCCACCGTGTACGACGTCGACGACCTCCAGGACACCTTCGACCTCGAACTCGCCCGTACGACCCTGCACTTGGGCCTCCCCCTGCTGGCGATCTGCCGCGGCCTCCAGGTCGTCAACGTCGCCCTCGGCGGCACCCTGCACCAGGACATGGGCGGCCCGGAAGGCGAGCACCGGCACGTCGTGCACCCGGTGGCGGTCGTGGCCGGCACCCTCCTGGAGCAGGCCACGAGCGCGCAGAAGGTGGAGGCGTCCTGCTACCACCACCAGCGGGTGGACCGCCCCGGCAGGGGGCTCACGGTCACCGCGCGCGCCGCGGACGGCACCGTTGAGGGACTCGAACTCCCCGACACCCGCGGGTGGTTCACGGCCGCTCAGTGGCACCCGGAGGACACCGCCCACGAGGACGCCGCGCAGCAGGGCCTCTTCGACGCCCTGGTACGAGCGGCCCGGTACGGACACTGATCTCTCACAGCCCCGGCGTCACGCGCGCAGCCGCCGCAGGGCTCGGGCCGCGGCGTGGGCTCCGCACATTCCGTGGGCGCCCGCGCCGGGCGGGGTGGCCGCGGAGCACAGATAGTGGCCGGGGACTCCGGTGTCGTAGGGCTGCAGGGTGAGGTGCGTTCCGAGGAGGAGCTGGGGGATGTCCGTGGCGCCGGTCATGATGTTGCCGCCGACGTGGTTGGGGTTGTACTCGGCGAAGCCGGGCGTGGTGCGCACCGCGGTGCCGATGATGCGGTCCCTGAAGCCGGGCGCGAACCGTTCGATCTGGGCGGTGATCGCCGCGGTGGCGTCGCCGGTGTAGCCGTTCGGGACGTGGGCGTACGACCAGACGGGGTGGATGTCCCCGGCCGACCGTGACGGATCGGCCAGGTACTGCTGGCCGACCAGGACGAACGGCCGCCGCGGCATCCGCCCGGCATGGACGTCCCGCTCCGCGGCCGCGATCTCGGCGTAGGTGCCGCCGAGGTGCACCGTGCCTGCCCGCCGTGCGGCCTCGGCGCGCCAGGGGACTCCGCCCTCGACCGCGAAGTCGACCTTGAACGCGCCCGGTCCGTAGCGGTAGCGCCGGTAGGCGCGGGCGGTCCGGGGCGGCAGCAGATCGCCGAGGATGTCGGCCAGCGCGGTGGGGGCCACGTCCCACAAGGTCACGTCCGCGTCCGGGAGTTGGGCAGCCGACCGCACACGTACCCCGGTCTCGATCGTCCCGCCGAGTTCGCGCAGCAGCGCCGCCATGGCGTCGGTGATGCGGCGCGAGCCCCCTTCGGCCACGGCCCAGCCGTAGCAGTGGCCCGCGGTGACGATGCCCAGGCCGATGCTCGCGGTCAGCGGCCGCTCCAGGGGGTGGAAGGCGTGCGCGGCGACCCCGCCCCACAGGCCCCTGGCCTCCTCGGTCCTGAACGCCTTCGCCAGCAGCGAGGCGGAGGCGAGCGCGGGAACACCGAAGCGGGCGAGGCGGAGCGGGTGCCGGGGCAGGCGCAGCAGCGGGCCCATGATGTCGTCGCCGAAGGTGTCGTACGCGGCCGACGGGCCCTCGAACAGCCGCCGCCAGGTCCGGCCGTCGGCGCCGAGACCGGCGGCGGTCGCGGTCACCGAGCGGTGCAGCACCCCGGCCGTGCCGCCGTCGAGCGGATGCACGCAGTCGATCTCCGGCCACGCCCACCGCAGCCCGTAGCGGTCCAGGCCGAGCGAGTTCAGGAACGACGAGCCGACGGCCATGGGGTGGATGGCGGAGCAGAAATCGTGCAGCAGTCCCGGCACGATCGCCTCGCCCGAGCGGGTGCCACCGCCGATCGTGTCGGCCGCCTCCAGCACCGTGACCCGCAGGCCGGCCCGGGCCAGGGCGACGGCGGCGGCCAGACCGTTGGGCCCGGCACCGACGACGGTCGCCGTACTCATCCCGACTCCTCCCGTTCGACCTGTCGCACATCGTTCGATACCTCTTGACGCCCCGTAGGGCGCCGATTGAAACTCTCGCAACACGACGTCACCTCCACGTAACACCAGGCCCGCGGCGAACGCGCTGCCGGCCCGCTCCCGCTTGCCCGCATTCCGCGTTTCCCCCTCATCAGCCGTGTCTCAGCAGGGAATCCCGACATGACGCACAGCGCACGACTTCGCGACCGCGCGAGACGCCTGGCGGGCCATCTCGCCGGGCTGACCGCCGCCGCGATGCTCCTGACCCTCGCCGGTCCCGCCCTCCCCGCACAGGCGGCACAGACGGCCGAGGCCTCCGGCCTCACCGACGGTCTCGCCCTCTGGTACAAACTCGACAGCGGATCCGGGACCACCGTGAGCGACGCCTCCGGCAACGGCCGCGACGGCACGGTGAGCGGCACCGCCGACTGGTCGGCGTCCGGTCAGGGCCTCGCCTTCAACGGCTCCGACACCTACATCAAGGTGCCGGACGACGTCATGAAGGGCATGGACTCGATCACCGTCTCCCTGGACGTGCTCCTCGACTCCGCGCCGACCACGCCGTACTTCCTCTACGGCTTCGGCAACTCCAGCGGCGGCAACGGAAACGGCTACCTGTTCACGACCGGCAACTCCCTGCGCACCTCGGTGGCGACCGGAAACTGGTCGACGGAGCAGACCACGAAGCCGTCCGACTCCCACAACCTCACCCGCGCGGTCTGGAAGCACCTCGCCTACACGCAGACCGGCACCACCGGCGTTCTCTACGAGGACGGCGTCGAGGTGGGCCGCAACACGGCGGTGACCATCAGCCCCGGCACGATCGGCTCCGGCACCACCACCGCCAACTACATAGGCAAGTCCCTGTACTCCGGCGACAAGCTCTTCAAGGGCCGCATCCGCGACTTCCGCGTCTACGACCGCGCGCTGGCCGGCTCCGAGGTCGAGCAACTCGCCCTTCCCGTCGACACGCAGGGCGTCGCCGACGACAAGGCGGCCCTCGGTCTCGGTGACACCGGCGCCGTCACCGCCGACCTTGACCTGCCGAAGACCGGTACGGCGGGCGGCTCCACGATCAGCTGGGCCAGCGACAACACCGCCGTCGTCTCGGACTCCGGCAAGGTGACCCGCCCGGCCGCCGGTTCGCCTGACGGCCACGCCACGCTGACGGCGACCCTCAAGAAGGGGACGGTCACCGACACCCGGACCTTCGAGGTGACGGTCCTGCCCGACTTCGACGACGCCACAGCCACCCGGCAGGCCGCCGACGCACTGGCCGTCCACAACCTCGACGACGTACGCGGCAACCTCACCCTCCCGACGAGCGGTTCGTACGCCACGCAGGTCGCCTGGTCCTCCGCGAACCCGGACGTCGTCTCCGCCGACGGCGTGGTCCACCGCCCCGCCCACGGCGACGGCGCCACCACTGTCGAGCTGACCGCCACCGTCACCAAGGGCGCGGCGACCGCCACCCGCACCTTCACCGCGCACGTGCCCGAACTGCCCGCCGAGGCGGCCCTCAAGGGCTACATGTTCAGCTACTTCACCGGCGAGGACACGGCTGACGGCGAGCAGATCCACAACGCCCTCAGCAAGGGCAACGACCCGCTGCACTGGCGGGAGCTGAACGACGGCAAGCCGGTCCTCACCTCCACGCTCGGTGAGAAGGGCCTGCGCGACCCGTTCATCATCCGCTCCCCCGAGGGCGACAAGTTCTACCAGATCGCCACCGACCTCAGGATCTACGGCAACGGGGACTGGGACGCAGCCCAGCGCACCGGCAGCAAGTCGATCATGATCTGGGAGTCCACCGACCTGGTGCACTGGACGAACCAGCGCCTGGTGAAGATCTCCCCCGACAGCGCGGGCAACACCTGGGCGCCGGAGGCGTTCTACGACGCGAAGCGCGGCGAGTACGTGGTCTTCTGGGCGTCGAAGCTGTACGACAACGCCGAGCACAGCGGCGACACGTACAACCGCATGATGTACGCCACCACCCGCGACTTCTACACGTTCAGCGAGCCCAAGGTGTGGATCGACCGCGGCTACTCGGTCATCGACTCCACGATGATCCAGCACGACGGGACGTACTACCGCCTGTCCAAGGACGAGCGCAACAACACCTCCTCCACCCCCAACAGCAAGTTCATCTTCGAGGAGAAGAGCGACTCGATCCTGGGCTCCTGGGACCCGGTCGCCGAGGGCATCGGCAAGGGCACGATGAGCGCGGCCGAGGGTCCTCTGGTGTTCAAGTCCAACACCGAGGACAAGTGGTACGCCTTCCTCGACGAGTTCGGCGGCCGCGGCTACATCCCGTTCGAGACGACGGACCTGGCCTCCGGCAACTGGACGCCGTCCACCGGCTACGACCTGCCGGCCAAGCCGCGCCACGGCACCGTCCTGCCCGTCACCCAGGCCGAGTACGACCGTCTGCTGCGCGCCTACCAGCCCGACCAGCTGGCCGAGAGCGTCGAGGGCGTCAAGGTGAAGACGAGGACCGGCCAGGCGCCGGTCCTGCCGGCCACCGTGATCGCGAAGTACGCCGACGGCGTCGACCGGCCCGTCGCCGTCACCTGGGACCACGTCCCGGCCTCGGCCTACGCCAACCCCGGCACCTTCACCGTGACCGGCAGCCTGCCGGACGGCACCGCCGTCCCCGTCCAGGCCGAGGTCACGGTGTCGGAGGAGGGCCCGGACGTCCCGGCCGACCTGCTTCTGCACTACGACTTCGACGAGACGGGCGGCAACATCGCCCACGACTCCAGCGGACACGGCTACCACGGCACCTATGTCCACACGCCGGACTTCGGCACGGGCGTGACGGGCGGCTCGTTCAAGATGTCGGGGGACGCGTCGAGTTCGCCGTATGTGAAGATCCCGAACGGGGTGCTGAAGAACGCCGGCAGCGTGACCGTGTCGACGTACGCCAAGTGGAAGGGCGGCAGCAGCTTCCAGTGGCTGTTCGGGCTCGGGCCCGACAGCAACAAGTATCTCTTCGCCACCCCCTCCAACGGCGGCTCCAGCCTCTACTCGGCGATCACCAAGGCCAGTTGGTCGGCGGAGTCGAAGCTGACGGCCGGCTCGCAGCTCACGCCCGGCGAGTGGCGGCACGTCACCGTCACCCTCGACGGCTCGACCGGCACGATGGTCCTCTACGTCGACGGCATCGAGGCGGCCCGCACGACGACCACCATCAAGCCGTCGGAGCTGTACGACGCGAACAAGGACTACAGCGGCTACATCGGCCGCTCCCTGTACTCGGCCGACCCGTACTTCGGCGGCGAGGTCGACGACTTCCGCATCTACGACCGCGCGCTGTCGGCCGCGGAGGTCATGGAGCTCAGCGGCAACACGGCGGGCATCGCGCAGGCCACACACCCTGATCTGAAGGTCGCCGCCGTCGTCGACAACGCGGACAGCAAGGTCACGCTGCCGATGAAGGAAGGCACCGATCTCACCGCACTGGCGCCGGAGTTCACCCTGGCCCACGGCGCGGCGATCAGCCCCGCCTCCGGCAGCGTGCAGGACTTCAGCAAGCCGGTGACGTACGAGGTGACGGGCTCCGACGGCAAGAAGCGCACCTGGACCGTGGCGGCGCTCGTCATGAAGAGCCCGGTCCTGCCGGGGCTGAACGCCGACCCGAACATCGTCCGCTTCGGCGACACCTTCTACATCTACCCGACGACCGACGGCTTCGACGGCTGGAGCGGTACGCAGTTCAAGGCGTACTCCTCGACCGACCTGGTCCACTGGAAGGACCACGGCGTCATCCTCGACCTCGGCCCGGACATCTCCTGGGCGGACAGCAGGGCCTGGGCGCCGACCATCGCCGAGAAGGACGGGAAGTACTACTTCTACTTCTGCGCCGACGCGAACATCGGCGTCGCGGTCTCCGACTCGCCGACGGGCCCGTTCAAGGACGCGCTGGGCAAGCCGCTGCTGAAGGCGGGGGACTTCAGCGGCCAGATGATCGATCCCGCGGTCTTCACCGACGACGACGGCCAGTCGTATCTGTACTTCGGCAACGGCCACGCGTACGTCGTGCCGCTGGGCGCCGACATGACCTCCATCGACACCTCGAAGGTCAAGGACATCACCCCGAGCGGCTACAACGAGGGCTCCTTCGTCATCAAGCGCAAGGGCACCTACTACTTCATGTGGTCGGAGAACGACACCCGGGACGAGAACTACCGGGTCGCCTACGCCACCGGCCCCTCTCCCACCGGCCCCTGGACCGAGCGGGGCGTGATCCTCTCGAAGGACCTCTCCCAGGGCATCAAGGGAACCGGCCACCACAGCGTCGTACACGTCCCGAACACCGACGACTGGTACATCGCCTACCACCGCTTCGCCATCCCCGGCGGAGACGGCACCCACCGTGAAACCACCATCGACAAGATGGAGTTCGACTCCGACGGCCTGATCAAGAAGGTGGTCCCGACACTCACGAGCATCGACCCGGTCACCATCGTCCACGCGGGCCCGGACGCCACCGGCACCGAGGGCGACGCCATCCCGCTCGCCGGCACCATCTCCGGTGCGGGCACGCCCAAGTGGACGGTGGAGAACGGCGCACCGTGCACGGTCACGGACCCGGGCTCGGCCCGCACCACGGTCACTTGCACCGACGACGGCACCTTCAAGCTAACCCTGACCGGCGGCCGCAGCACCGACACCACGACGGTCACGGTCGCCAACGCCGCCCCGTCGATCACCTCGGCGACAGGCCCGGCGACCCCGACTCCGGTCGGGAAGCCGGTGGTTGTCACCGCTTCCTTCACCGATCCGGGCACCTCCGACAGCCACACCTGCACCATCGACTGGAAGGACGGCACCGAACCGGCATCGGGCCGGATCACCGATTCCGGTGACACCTGCCGCGCCGAGCACGTCTACGCCACGGCGGGCATCCACCGCCCGGTGATCACCGTCTCCGACGACGACGGGGGCACGGCCGGCACGACGCTCCCCGAGGTGGTCGTCTACGACCGTGCCGCCGGTCCGGCGTCCGGCGCCGGCACGATCACGTCACCGGCCGGCGCCCTCCCGGCCGAGCCGGGGCTGACCGGCAAGGCGGCGTTCGCCTTCGGTGCCCGGTACCGAAAGGGGGCCGCCACACCCACCGGGGAGGCGGTGTTCGTCTTCGGCGCCGCCAAGCTCACCTTCCGCTCCACCGGCTCCGACTGGCTGGTGATCACCGGCTCCCGAGCCGTCTACCAGGGCTCCGGCACGGTCGACGGCCACGGCGGCTACGCGTTCCGCATCACCGCCACCGACGGCCCGGACACGTACCGCATCAGGATCTGGAGGAAGTCCACCGGCGACCTCGTCTACGACAACCAGGACGGTACGAGGGTCACCGGCACCGTCAGGATCGGAGACCACCGGCACTAGGTGCACACTCCCCGCGCCCCGGAAGGGGCGCGGGGAACTGCAACCAGTTCGGGCCCCGTGCCGACCAGCGGCCGGATTCCGTTGATTGACCGATCGATCCTGGTCACGAGTCTAGGGACGCAGCATGCTCGGAGCGTAGGCTGAGACACCATGGGGGAACTGCGTGCGGACTGGAGACTCAGGCTGCGGCGCGGGGGCGCTCATGGGCCCATCTGCGGGGCCGGCGTGCTCGTCGACCAGCACACGGCACTGACCTGCGCACATGTGGTGGACGACCCGGACGCCGTCATGTGGCTGGAGTTCGCGGAGAACAACGACCTGGTACCGGTGGCCGCACGCGTCCTGCCCGGCGGCTGGCTGCCCGACCGCGGCGAGGACGTCGCCGTACTGCGCCTGGACAGCCCACGCCCGCAGGCGCGCCCCGCCCCACTGGAGCGCACCCTGCACAGTGGCATGGAGGTGTACGCGACCGGCTACGCGGTGGGCTTCGACGAGGGCATGAGCCTGTGGGGCCGGATCAGCGGGGCCAGCGGCGATCTGGTGCAGCTCGATGCCGTCACCAAGGCGGAGGTGGTCCGCCAGGGCTTCAGCGGCGCCGGCGTGTGCACCGGGCCGCGCGAAGGACCTCCGGTGCGCGTGGTCGGCCTCGTGGTCAGCTGGCGCGGCGACATGAACGAGGTGCTGCCCGAGAAGAACCGGCTCGCCTTCTCCTATCTGATCCCCATGGAGCGCATCGCCGCACTCTCGCCGCTCATCGAGGAGTTGAGCCGCCCGTCCGCATGGGACCGCGACTTCGAGAAGCGGTCGATCCGGTGGTTCGAGGACCCGCACGAGGACCCGGTGAAGATCACCGTGGTGACACCGGGCAGCGGCAAGGACCGCTCGTTGCGCCATCTGCTGCACCGCGCCGACGTCGTCCATCGCGGCGGCGCCAGCAGACCGGACCTCGCCGACCACGCCCTGGACAGGGTCACCGTCCCGACCGGCGAGTACCTGGCGTACTGGTACTGGCTGCTCGGCCGCAAGCCCCGGCCCGGACGCGCGGCCGACCGGGCGCCCGTCCGCCCGGTCACGGTCCTCGTCGACGGCTTCGACGAGGAACCCGAGCCCGGCCCGCTGATCGAACTCCTGGTCCGATTACGGGTCCTCGGCGTCCGGCTGCTGCTCGTCTTCCGTCACGAGGGCGGCACCGGCTGGAACGCCGCCCGCGACCAACTCCTGCGGCCCGCGCTGCTCGGCCATGCGGACGCACTGATCACCCGTCTGCAGGCCGAGGAGTTCGGCCGCGCGATCCGCTGGGGCGTCGTCGACAGCGCCTCCCTCAGCCGTGCGACCGAGACGGCCGACCGGCGGCGGCACGAGCTCCGCGTGCTCGAAGGACTCACGGACCCGCACGAGCAACTGTCCCGGCTGCGCGGGCTGATCAAGACCGTGCGTGCCGATCTGCGGCAGCACGGAGGCCGGGGATGAGGGGCACCGGCCCGGCCCGGGCAGCGGAGGAGGGCATGACGGCCTGCCCGCACCGGCGTTTCAGCGGAGCCCCCTGCGGCGGCACCGTGCTGCCCACCGGTTACTGCTCCGACTGCGGCCGTGCGGAGAACGCCCCCGAGCTGCCCACCCTGCCCGAGAACCCGCAGGACCTGGGGCCCGACGAGCTCCTCGCGCTGCCCGAGCGCGTACCGCGCCCCCCTGCGGAACGCCTCATCGCCCCCGAAGCACCGCTGCGCATCACCATGGCCTGCTCGTCCGCCGAATGCGGCATCACCTTCGCCCCGCCCTACACCGAGGGCCCTGTGCCGATGGAGGGGCACTGCCCGGTCTGCGGCAAGCCCTACTCGTACCGTCCCGAACTCGCCGAGGGCGAGATGCTGCGCGACCAGTACCGGATCATGGGGCCCATCGCGCACGGCGGCCAGGGCTGGGTCTACCTCGCGCGGGACACCCATCTCGGTGACGTCGTCGCCGTCAAGGGACTGCTCAACCGGTACGAGCACGACGGCGCCCGGCTCGCCGACGTCGAACGCCAGAACCTCGTCGCGATCCGCCACCCGCGCATCGTCCAGATCCGCGACTTCGTCGCCCGCAGCGACGCCGACGGCCAGGTCACCGGCGGCTACATCGTCATGGACGACGTCGGCGACGGCACCCTCGAGAAGGTCGTCGAGGAGACCCGGCGCGGTGAGACGGTCCTCGACATCGAGCATGTCGCCGCATACGGCTGCCAGATCCTGGAGGCCTTCGTCCATCTGCATGCCGGCCGCGAACGGGTCTTCGTGTACGGGGACATGAAGCCCTCGAACGTCGTGCACCACGAGGACGGCGTCAAGGTCATCGATCTCGGCGGCATGCGCGAACACGGCCAGACCCGGCCCCCGGCCCATGTCACGCACCCGTACATGGCGCCCGAGACCGCGTACCTGCCGAGCCCCACCGTCGCCCACGACCTGCACACCGTCGGCGTCACCCTGCGGGAACTCGGCGGCTGGGCCGTGGACAAGGTGCCGGGGCTCGGCACCGCCTCCTTCTGGAAGGTCGTCGAGCGCGCCGTGCGGACCGACCCGGGCAAGCGGTTCGCCGACGCCCGGGAGATGGCCGGCCAGCTGCGGGGCGCGCTGCGGGAGATCCGTGCGCTGCGCGGCAAGACCGACCCGCCCGAGCCCTCCGACTACTTCCGGCCGTCCCCGCAGCTGCTCGGTGCCCGGCTCGGCACGGTCCCGGGTATCGAGCACTGGCTGGAGCGCCCCCGTCGCTTCCGTTACGAACCGCCGGTGGCCCCCGCCCTCGACCTGGGCGCACCCACGCCCGCCGAGATCGCCCGCTGTCTGCCGGTGCCGCGGCGTTATCCGGGCGATCCGCAGACCGCCCGGTTCGAGGTGAGCAGCGGCTACGACCCGGGCCGGCTCCTCGACCAGGAGGACAAGGAGCCGCGCTCGGTGGAGATCTGCCTGCACAACGTGCGCGTCCTGCTGGACCGGAACACGGAGGACGATCTGAACCGGGCGCAACTGGAGCTCGACACCGCCGACTCCATCCCCGGGCCGTCCGCCGTGCGCCGGTGGCGGCTGGAGTGGCACCGCGCGCTGCTCGCCCTGCGCAGCGCCGGCCTGCACGACGACCCCCGGCAGGTCGCCGAGGCCAGGACCCACTTCGCTCAGGTGCACCTCGAGCTGCCCGGCGAGTACGCGCCCAAACTGGCCCTCGCCTACTGCGGGGAGCGGCTCGGCGACCACCGGGCCGGGCCGACCGCCAAGGAACTGTACGAGGCCGTGTTCGCCCGCAACCCCGCGCACGGCGGCGCCGCCCTCGGCCTGGCCCGCCTCGCGCTGCGTGCGGGTGACCGCAGGGCGGCCCTCGACGTGCTCGGCCGGGTCCGCCCCGGCACCCTGGACCACACGGTCGCCCGGATCGCCTCCCTGCGCATCCGCGCGGCCCGGCTGCCCGGGGAGGGCGATCCTCCCCCGGAGTTCGTCCGGGGGGACCCCCGTCTCGCTTCGCTCGCCGCGCCCGCAGACGTCGACGCGGCGCTGGCCGAACTGGCCCGCCTGGTGCACCAGACACCGGGCGCCGGTGAGCCGAGCCTGTCCGAGGACGAGGCGCTCCGCCTGAGCACCGAACTGCACGAGTGGAAACTGGACGCCCTGCGCAGCCTCGACGACCGGCCCGGCCCCGCGGGAGGGGACGCCGGACGGCTGTACGTCCGCAGCCTCAGACGCATGAGCGCGGCGGAACGCGAGCTGCGCAGACAGCTGGAGTCGCACTACCGGCAACTGGCCGCACGCAACCGGGAGTCGGCCGCCGCCCATGAGCACCTTGTGGACCTGCTGCACGCGATACGGCCTCAGACCGTGTTCTGACGGGTCGACGTCCGACCGCACGGCAACGACAGCCCGAACGGCGACGAAGGGGAAGGAGCGGTGACGTACGGCATGAGCAGCCACACCCTGCCACTGCAGCCGGCCATCCAGCTGCACGTCGATCTCGACGGTGACCTGCGCCCGCATCGCAGCGCGAAGATCGAGGCGCATCTGCAGGTCGACATGGCCGCCGACAGCGCTCCCGTCGATCTGCCCGCGGTGGAACTCGCCGTGATCATCGCGGTGGACGTCGCCGAAGCCAACCGGCCGGCCGTACGGCACGCTTTGCCGGCCGCACTGCGCGCGCTGCCCGACGGCATCTCCTTCACCGTGCTCGGCAGCGGCCCCGAGCCGGTGCGGTGCTATCCGCGCGGCGATGCCGAGTGGGCCGTCGCCGACCACGCCGTGAAACGCCGGGCCGTCTTCGCCGCAGGCGCTCTCCCGCTGCACCGGGACGGTCCGCGGCCCGCCGGGTACGCCGTCTGGGCGGCCGGTGCGCGCGCCCTGCTCACCGGCCGCCCGCTCTCCGTACGCCATCTGGTGCTGATCACCGACGGCAGCAGCGCCCCGGGCGAGACCCGGCTGGAGGAGGAACTGGAGTCCTGCGCCGGGCAGTTCACCTGCGATGTGTTCGCCGTTGGCGCGGACTGGAACCCCGACCCGCTGCTGTCTCTGGCCGAACGGCTGCACGGCACCGCCGAGTTCGTGGACGAGGGGCTCGGCGGAGCGATCACCGGCGCGATCGAGCGGCTGCGCCGGGTGCACACCCCGCAACTGCCGATCGAGGTGACCGTGCGGCCCTCCGTGCGCCAGGTCTCGCTCAGCGAGAAGGCGCCCCGGCCGCGCCGCCTGCGCGCACAGTCCCACCCCGACCGGCCGCACCGCTGGAGCTTCCCGACCTACCAGTGGCAGGAGCACGGCAGGCGCGACTATCTGCTCACTCTCGTCGCCGACGCGGACGCCGACCCGCTGGAGGCCGACCTGCAGTTCGCCATGGTCTCCATCGGCGATGTCCATGCGCCCGTCGTCGCCCGCTGGCACCGCCCCGGGCCGGCACCGGCGCACGCCTCGGCGGGCGCTGCCAGTGTGCGGTTCCTGACCGGCACCGCCGCCATGCGCAATGCCCTGCGGGAGGGCCTCGAGGCTCTCCAAAGAGGCCAACGGGACGTCGCCGAACGCTGCTTGGGGCAGGCCGCGAGCATGGCTGAGAAGTTCGAGGCGGACTGGGTGCTGGGCGAGATCCGCGAGGTCGCCGACATCGAGGACGCTGCCGCGGGGCGGGTCCGGCTGCCGACCGCCGTCGACTCCGGTGCCCTGCGCCCGATGATCCTGCGCGCCGGGTCCTACCCCGGCGGAACCCTGACCGACACGGTCTTCCCGCGGCCGGGCCCGCACTGCAGACACTGCACGACCCCTGCCGGGAGCGAGGCCCGTTACTGCATCGCCTGCGGGAAGGAGCTGCTGTGACGACCGGACACGCCGCCGCCCGGCGCGGCTACTCCCTTGCCGCCTTCTGGCGCGGACGCCTGAGCCGCTTTCGGACCCGTCGGCTGCTGGAGGCACACCTCCTGCTCCTGACGGTGTGCGCGATGGTGGCGGTGGGCTCCCTGCTCCTCTCCTACCACCAGACCCAGCGCGGCGCCGAAGCGCTCTCGTCCCGGGAGGCACCGGCCGTACAGGGGCTCGCCGCCGCCCGGCTCGCGGTGTTGCGCGCAGAGTGGGAGATCGAGGTCCTGTCGGAAAAGAACCTCATCCACGTCGCGGGCTCGGGCGAGACCTACCGGTCCCAGCTCTCCGCCGCCGACCAGAGCCTGTCGCGGATCGCGGACCGCACGGACCAGGACCTCGGCACCGTCAACGGTCTGCTCGCCACCTACGGCAACTCCCTCAACCTCGGCACATCCCTGTACCAGAACCAGCCGTACATGCAGGAGCAGAAACTCAAGGAGGCGAAGTCACTGCTCACCCGCCCGGGCGTGGGACTCGTGCCCCGGCTGGACCGACTGCAGCAGATCCAACTGACGCACGCCGAAGGCACCGCCGCCATGGGGTGGCTGCGGCGCGGCGGCTGGTGGGTCGCCGAAGCCGCCCTGGCAGCAATGGCGTTGACGCTGATGTCGGCGCTGTTCGTACTGCGCGACCGCTGCGGCCGCGACTGGAATCCGTACCTGCTCGCAGGCTTCGTCCTCACGGTGCTGCTCGCGGTCGTCCCGCTCATGACCACGTCCTCCACCGAGGACGACCTCGACAACGCGTTCGGCGACTTGCAGACGATCACCGAGGTATCCGGTCAGAACTGCTGCAGCCACGATCTGGTCGGCGCGCAGCAAGAGGTCACGGAGAAGTCCGAGGAGGTCCGGGGGGAACTGGCCGACGGCGCCTGGACCGACAGGGTCTACCGGGGCACTCTGATCGGCGGACTGCTGGTCGTCCTCCTGCCCGCGACAGGGCTCGTGCTCCGGCTCGACAGCGACTACTGGAGGCGACGGTGACCCGGCGGTTCAAGGTGCTGGTGTTCGTCGTGGTACTGCTGCTGACCGCGGCCACCGGCATCGTGGTGGTGTGGGAGGAGCAGGACGACCAGCAGCCGGTGACCATCCTCGGGACGTGGACCGGCACTCAGGAGAAGCAGTTCAAGGAGGTGCTGCACGGCTTCGGCATCCCCTTCCAATACCAGGGCACCGCAGCCCAGCGCGAGGTGCTGCTCTCCAAGGTGCAGTCGGGCGAGCCCCCCGACATCGTGATCATGCCGGGTATCGGTGAACTCGCCGAGTACGCGGACCAGAAACGGCTCAAGCGGCTCAACGGCCTCTACGACCCTGAGCAATACGGCTCACCGTGGAGCGCGGCGAGCGGGACCTCCCGGGACGTGTACTGGGTTCCGGTCAAGGCGGACCTGAAGAGCATCGTCTGGTACCGACAGGGCCACAGGCCCGCCGAGTCACCCGCGCCGCTGCAGAGTTGGTGCATCGGCATGGGGGACGACGGCGCCTCCGGCTGGCCCGGCACCGACTGGATCGAGGACCTGGTGCTGCAGCGCTCGGGCCCGGACATCTACGGAAAGTGGGCGCTGGGCAAGGAGAAGAAGGAAAAGTGGTGGACCAGTGCTGCGGTGCGCGACGCCTGGGAGGCATGGGCCCGCCCGTTCGAGCAGAACAAGGCTGCGGCCGCGCACGCCCTGCTCACCGATCACCGCGGCGCCCCGGGCAGCAACGGGCTGCTGTTCGGTGGTTGGCGCGGATGCACCCTGGAGCACCAGGGCTCCTTCGCCCGCTCCTTCTACGGAGAGGCCGATGCGAAGCACGTTGAGCTGATGGACTCCGCTCCACTGCTGCCCGGAGGTCCGGATCAGGTCCGGGCCCATGAGGTGACCGGAGACTTCGCCGCACTGTTCAGCGACCGCCGCCCGGCCAAGGACCTGATCGAACGGCTGGCCTCCAAGGAGGGCCAGCAGCAATGGGCGAAGGTGGCGCACGTCTTCTCGGCCAACCGTCAGGTACATCCACGGGAGGGCCGGGTCGAGGACCAGATCGCCGGGCGGCTCACCGGTGACGGCCCGCGCTGTCTGGACGCCTCCGACGTCATGGCCCCCGCCGTCCGGGATGCTTTCTACGAGGCCGTCCTGCTGACCCTGGCAAGGGCCGCCGCCCCCAACCAGGATCCCGACATCCCGCACCTCCTCAAGGACATACAGGCAGTGCAGGATGCACAGCCCGGCACCACTGCGGCACCGAGGACGGTCTGCAGCACGCACTGAGCGGCCCCGCTCCCTTCGTCCGACGAGGGGACGCCCGTGGTGTGCACGTTCCCAGTCCTTCCCGGCCGCCTTGCGCTTTGCATTGCCCATGACAACAACGTCCCTTACTGTGCACGTTCTCAGCATCTGCCTCTCGTCAACTCGACGCCGGGTCAAAGGAGATCGGGATGTCCGTGCACGGCTCCAGGCGCACCATGAAGGTCGCCGCCCTGCTCGCACTGGCCGCCTCGCTGCCGGCGGCCATGCTCACCACGCCGACGAGCGCCTCCGCGGCGGGCTCGCTCAGCATGCTCGGCGCCGACGTCTCGACGGCACAGCGGGCACTCGACCTGGGCGCCAAGTACTACGACGCGAACGGCAACGCCAAGGACCCGCTGGACATCCTCAAGGGCGCCGGCGTCAACTACGTCCGCCTGCGGATCTGGAACAACCCGGCCGGCGGCTACAACAACAAGGCCAAGGTCCTGGCGTACGCGAAGACGGTCAAGGCGAAGGGCCTCAAACTGCTGGTGGACTTCCACTACTCGGACACCTGGGCGGATCCGGGCAAGCAGTACAAGCCCGCGGCCTGGTCCGGGCACGGCATCAGCCGGCTGCAGACCGACGTCTACAACTACACGTACGACGTCTGCAACAGCCTCAAGGCCCAGGGCACGACTCCGGACAGCGTGCAGATCGGCAACGAGATCAACGTCGGCATGCTGTGGGACGACGGCAAGGTGATCAACAACGACTTCACCAACCTCAGCCTGCTTCTCAAGTCCGGCTACCACGCGACCAAGGCATGCAACAGCGACACCAGGGTGGTCATTCACACCGCGGACGCGGACAGCGACGCGCATGCCCGCTGGTTCTACGACGGCATCAAGGCCAAGGGCGTCGACTGGGACATCACCGGGCTGTCCTACTACTGCATGTGGCACGGCACGCTGTCCACCATGGGCAGCGTCGTGTCCGACATGAAGTCCCGCTACGGCAAGGATGTGATCATCGCCGAGACGGCATACCCGTTCACCACCGGGAACGCGGACGGCACAGCCAACTCGGTGACCTCCGGCTGCTCGGGCCACCCCCTCACCTGGCAGGGCCAGGCGGCCGACTTCACGGCCGTGCAGAACACGGCCCGCAGCGCGGGCGCGATCGGTGTCTTCTACTGGGAGCCGACCTGGTACGCGGTCCCCGGCAACGGATGGGATCCAGCCGACATCAACAACAGCGGGGACGGCTGGGACAACATGGCCACCTTCAACTGGACCGGCCAGGTGAACCCGAACATCAAGTGGACTCCGTGACGGCGGACAGCCCTTGACGTCGCCTACCGCGCGAGTCCGTCCTGCCGGCAGGCGGGCCGGAGCGCCCGCGTGCAGATCTCGTCGACGGTGTACACGCCGTCCTTGACGAGCGTCCGCTCGATGGTGCGGGCCGTGACAGCCCTCGGGGTGAGCAGCACGGACGGGATACGGCGGGTGGTGGGGCTGTCGGTCGTCGTGGTGGCGACCTTGCCCAGATCGTCGCCACGCCCCAGCGCAACGGCCATGGCGGCGGCCGCATCCGCCTCCGCCCGGAACGGCTTGTACACCGTCATGTACTGCTCGCCCACGACGATGCGCCGTACGGCGTCGAGGTCCGCGTCCTGACCGGTGACCGGGGGAAGTGACCTGACGCCTGCGAGTTTGAGTGCGGAGACGGCGCCGGCTGCTATGGAGTCGTTGGCCGCGAGGACCCCGCCGATCCGGTCCGGGCCGAGGGCCGCGACGGCGGCGGACATCTGGGCGTGGGCGTCGTCCGTGCTCCAGCCCTGGATGTCGTACGACCTGCCGATCCTGACCTTGCCCGCCAGGACGGACATGGCGCTCTTTCTGTACCAGGCCGCGTTGGGGCTGGTCGGATCGCCGTTCAGCATGACGACCTGGCTGCTGTTCGCCCGCCCGTCCATCGCCTTCAGGAGGGCCTCGCCCTGGAGCCTGCCGACCTGTGCTCCGTCGAAGCTGACGTAGCCCGAGACCGGGCCTTCCGCGAGCCGGTCGTAGGCGACGACCGGTATGTTCGCCCGGTGGGCCTCGACGATGGAGGAACGCAGCGCCTTCGCGTCGGCGGCGGCGAGGATCAGGACCCTGACCCCGGTGGTGATCATGGAGGTCACCTGTTGCCGTTGCCGGTCCGCGTCGTTCTCGGCATTGGCGTACTGCATGGTGCAGCGCGGACACAGCTCCTTCAGCCGCTTCTCGATCAGCGGCCGGTCGGAGTGCTCCCAGCGGGGGACCGATCGGCTCGGGAGCAGCAGACCGACGGTGAAGCTGCCCGATCCCGCCCTGCCGTCTCCTCCGCAGGCGGCCTGGGACATCGTCAGGAGTCCCGCGACGAGCGCGGCGACGACCTGCCACACACGGGTTCTCACGGCCGGCCCCCTCCTTCCGTGTCCGGGCCCGAGTCGGTGGGCGCCGGTGCTCCTCCCGGCAGCACGATCTCGCTCCACACCTGTTTGCCGCCGGCCACCGGCATCGAGCCGAAGGACTCCGACATCGCCTCGACCAGGAGCAGGCCGCGGCCGCCGGTCGACTCCCAGTCCACGATCACCGGCTTGGCGGGGGCGCGGGGCGAGGAGTCGCCCACGCAGACCCGTACCCGGTCGCCGCGGAGCATCAGATCGAGGCGGACCGGGCCCTGCGTGTGCACCAGGGCGTTGGTGACCAGCTCGGACACCACCAGCAGGACCGCGTCGGCCACGTCCTCGGCCTGCCACTTGCGCAGCGTGCGGGCGGTGAAGCGGCGGGCGTGCATGACGGCGTCGGGCAGCCGCCACACCACCCAGCCGGCCCTGATCGGCCGGGTGCCCATGCCGTCGTAGCGCAGCAGCAGCACCGCGACGTCGTCCTCGCGGCGGCCGACGTCGCCGAGCAGCTGGTCGGCCATGCACCCCAGATCCGCCGGATCGGCCGCGGCGAGCGCCCTGCGCGTCTGGCTCATGCCCTCGTCGAGGGGCAGGTCGGCAGCCTCGACCAGGCCGTCGGTGACCAGGGCGAGGACCGTGCCGGGGGCCAACTCGACCGCGGTCATGGGGAATTCCGCCTCGTCGAGGACGCCCAGCGGGAGTCCGCCCTCGACCTCGATCTCCTCGGTGCTGCCGTCGGGATGGCGCACCAGGGGGGCGAGGTGCCCGGCCCGGACGAAGAGGGTGTTGCCCTGCTCCAGGTCCAGTTCGGCGTAGCAGCAGGTGGCGAAGAGGTCGGTCTCCATTCCGACGAGCAGGCGGTTGGCGTGGGAAACGACCACGTCGGGCGGGTGGCCCTCCACCGCGTAGGCCCTGACGGCCGTACGCATCTGGCCCATGATGGTCGCGGCTCCCGCGCTGTGCCCCTGCACATCGCCGATGACCAGGGCCACCCGGTCCTCGGACAGGGCGATGACGTCGTACCAGTCGCCACCGACCTGCAGCCCCCGTCTGGCGGGCAGATACCGGGCCACGGCCGTCCCGCCGGGCAGCTCGGGCAGCCGCCGGGGCAGCAGGCTGCGCTGGAGCATCGTCGCGAGTTCCTGCTCGGCGTCGTGCTCATGGGCTCGTTTGAGAGCCTGTCCGACCAGCGCCGCGGTGGCGGTGAGCAGGGACCGTTCGTCGGGGGCGAACTCGTGCGGCTGGTCCCAGCCGACCAAGCACAGGCCGGCGACCCGACCCTTGGCGGGCAGCGGCAGGACGGCCAGGCCTCCGTCGCCGACGCCCGCGAGGTTCGGTTCGAAGGCCGTGCCGGCCGACCACAGGTCCAACCGTCCGTCCCGCAGGGCGAGTTGGAGGGTGGGCAGGGCGCTGACCGGTGCGTCGGGCCACTCGGTACGCCACTCGGCGCGCCAGGCCTGCGGCCACGCGGCGGGCTGCGGCGGATCGAGCACGGTGACCATGAGCCGGTCGCCCTGCAGCTCCGCGAGGGCCACCCGGTCGGCGCCCAGCGGCTCCCGCAGCGCGGTGACCACGACACGGCCGACGTCACGGACGGTGGTGGCATCGTCGAGTGCGGCGGTCAGCCACTGGATCCTGGAGACGTCGTCGGGGCCGCGGCGCAGCACGGAGGTCGCCGTCACCACGCCCAGCACCTGCTCGGGCTGGTCGTCGGTGGCGGCCACGACCCGGCAGCTCAGGCTCAGCCAGCGCATCTCTCCCGTCGGGCCGCGCACCCGGAACTCCAGCTCCCGCCGGCCGAACACCTGGGGAGCCGGTTCCAGGACCGACACCAGTGCGTGCATGTCCTCGGGCAGGGCGTGCGCCAGCAGGGTGTCCGCCTTGCCGTCGAAGTCGGCCGGCGTGATACCGAGGAGTTCGAGCAGGGCGTCGTCCGCGTCGATCAGGCCGGTGTCGGGCACCAGCACGAACGAGCCGACGCGCAGACTCTGCAGCGCGGGACCCAGCAGCGGCGACGGCGGGGACCGGCCGGCAGCGGCCAGCAGCAGACCGGCGACGGCATCGGCGTACCGTTCCAGGAAGCGGCGCTGCTCGTCCTCGAAGCCGTCCGCACCGGCGCCCACGACGACGAGGCAGCCGAGCCTGCTGCCGTCCGCCTCGAGCGGCAGGGCGCCGAGCGAGACCTCCGTGTGCGGCGGGGTGGGCGCGCCCTCGGAGTAGGCGGCCAGTTCCGCGGGGGTGAGCCACAGCGGCCGGTCGGTGCGGAAGGCGTGCGCGGCGGGTGAGCCCCCGGACAGGGGCAGACACTCGGGCAGCCGGTGGTCGGAAACGGCCCAGCGGACCGTCTCCGCCAGTTGCAGCTCATCCTTGTCACCGGCGGGCACATAGACGGCTGCCATGGCCGCTCCGGCGAAGGCCAGAGCGCGCTCGCCCGCTGCCGCCTCCGGCACCGCGGGCAGTCCGCCCGCGTCCGCGGCATCGGCGCCGGATGCCCGCAGCTGAGAGACTCCGGCCCGAGCACCGCCGTCTTCAGGCATGTCCGCAACCTACCTCCCGTCCGTGCCGCGGATGCGGCTGAGATCGGGCGTCCCCACAACAGAATCGCATATCCGAGCAAACCGCCACTGCATTCGCAGATCGCCGTAGCCGGTGCCACACTGACGGCATGGTCGTCTTGCCGCTCACGTGAGAGGGCCAGGTGTCGCCGCGTGCGGGCAGCGACCAGTGTTTTTCTGGATCTGCATGCCGGCGTGACCACCCGACCCGCGCTCGGAGGGAGGTCTCGCACATGAAGGCCTGCGTACGGGGCGCGGCCATGGTCATGACCGCGGTCTCGGCGGCCGTTGCAGTATCGGCCTGCGGGTCGGGCACCGGAAACAACTCCGACGCGGGGAACGCACCGAAGATCGCCCTGCTGCTGCCAGATGCCACCACGGCCCGCTGGGAGACACAGGACAGGCCCTTGCTCGAGAAGAAGATCATGGAGCTGTGCCGGCAGTGCACGATCGAGTACGCCAACGCCAAGAATGATGTGGCGTTCCAACAGGAGCAGATGGACTCGATGATCGCCAAGGGCGTCGATGCGATCCTGCTCGTGGCGGTGGACGCCAGATCGCTCGCCACGTCGGTGCAGGCAGCGGCTCGAGCGAACATCCCGGTGATCGCCTACGACCGGCTCGCGCAGGGCCCGGTCTCCGGCTACGTCTCCTTCGACGGCGAGGAGGTCGGCAGGCTCCAGGGCAGGGCACTGCTGAAGGCCATGGGCAAGCACAGCCACCTGCCCCAGATCGTCATGATGAACGGCGATCCCAGCGACCCCAACGCAGTGTCGTTCAAGAAGGGCGCGCTGTCCGTGCTCACGGGGAGAGTGAAGATCGGCAAGGCGTACGACACAACCCAGTGGCGGCCGGAGATCGCGAACACGAACATGTCCGGCGCCATCGCCGCCCTGGGCGCGGCCCATATCCAGGGGGTGTACTCCGCCAACGACGGTCTCGCCGGCGGCAGCATCTCCGCCCTCAAGGCGAACAAGGTCGCCCCGCTGCCCCCGGTCACCGGGCAGGACGCCGAACTCGGGGCCGTGCAGCGCATCGTGGCCGGCGATCAGTACATGACCGTCTACAAGCCCTTCGGCCCGGAGGCCTCGGCCGGCGCCGCCATGGCCGTGGCCGCGGCACGCCGGACCGACCTCGGGCAGGTCGCCAAGGACAAGGTCACGACCAGCGGCGGGAAGTCCGTTCCGGCGGTCCTGCTCACCCCCGTGTCCGTGACCGCCGCCAACATCAAGGAGACCTTGGTCAAGGACGGCTTCTACACGGTCCGGCAGATCTGCGTCCCCCGGCTCCAGGCCGCCTGCAGCAGGTCCGGACTGACCTGACGAACCGGCTTCGACCGAGTCCGAGCCCAGGGAAGGAGATGCTCCGAGTGCCGGATTCCCCTTTGCTGGCGCTGCACGGCGTGTGCAAGCGCTTCGGCGCCGTCGAGGTCCTCAAGGACGTCGAGCTGGAGATCCACGCCGGCCAGGTCGTCGCCCTGCTCGGCGACAACGGGGCCGGCAAGTCCACCCTCGTCAAAGTGATCTCCGGCGTCGCCCCCGCGGACAGGGGCGTCATCGAGTGGGAGGGCCGCACGGTGCACATCAGGCGCCCGCACGACGCCCGGGACCTCGGCATCGCCACCGTCTACCAGGACCTCTCGCTGTGCGGGAACCTCGACGTCGTCGGAAATCTCTTCCTCGGCCGGGAGATCCGCAGGTTCGGGTTCCTCGACGAGATGGCGATGGAGAGCCGCACCATCGAGCTGCTCGAACGTCTCACCAGGACCGTCCCCGCGCTGCGCGCCCCGGTGGTCTCCCTGTCCAGCGGCCAGCGCCAGACGGTCGCCATCGCCCGTTCGCTCCTCGGCGAGCCCCGGGTGCTCCTGCTGGACGAACCGACCGCGGCACTGGGCTTCGAGCAGACCACCGAGGTCCTGGACCTCGTCGATTCGCTGCGTGACCGCGGCATGGGAGTGCTGCTCATCAGCCACAACATGGGGGACGTCAAAGCGCTCGCGGACCGGGCCGCCGTGCTGCGGCTCGGCCGCAACAACGGCTTCTTCAACGTGAACACCGCCTCCCAGGAACAGATCATCTCCTCCATCACCGGCGCCACGGAGAACGTGCCCCGTCGGCCGGCCACGCACGAGGCGTGGTGAAAGGGATGCGCCGCATGACGGACAACACGCGGGCCGAAGAGGCCACAGCCGCCGAGCCCCGCGGACCGCACGGCCGGGCGGCCCTCGCCGTCGCCGTGAAGAACGGGGCCGACCTGCTGCGGCGCAGGTTCCGCGCCGGTGAACTGGGCTCGCTGCCCGTGGTCCTCGTCCTCGCCACGGTCTGGATCATCTTCCAGTCCCTCAACAACAACTTCCTCTCGCCCCGGAACCTGTCGAATCTCAGCGTGGACATCGTGGGCACCGGGCTGATCGCGGTCGGCATCGTCTTCGTGCTGCTGCTCGGTGAACTCGACCTGTCGGTGGGCTCGATCAGCGGCTTCGCCGCGGCGATCTTCGCCGTGCTGAACGTGAACAACGGCGTGCCCGAATGGATCGCCCTGGTCCTCGCGGTGCTCGCGGGCACCGCGGCGGGAGCCCTCCAGGGCTTCTCCTGCGCCAAGACCCGGGTACCGGCCTTCGTCGTCACGCTGGCGGGGCTGCTCACCTGGAACGGCCTGATGCTCTACGTCCTCGGCACCAGTGGCACGGTCAACCTCGACGAGAACGGGTTGGTCGCCGAGTTGACCAACTACTACTTCACCAATGCCGCCGTCGCCTACGGCCTGGCGGCGCTCTGCGCGGGCCTCGTCTTCCTGATCTCGTACCTGGACCGGCGCCGCCGCATGGCCGCCGGTATGCCGCACCGCTCACTGCGGGACATCGTGGTACGAGCGGGAGGACTCGCGGTGGTCGCCTTCACCACGGCGTATCTGCTCAACCGGTTCCAGGGGCTGCCGCTCGCCCTTCTGGTCTTCCTCGTGGTGGTCGCCGGCCTCGACATCATCCTGCGCCACACGCACTACGGCCGGCAGGTCTACGCACTGGGCGGCGGCGTCGAGGCGGCCCGTCGCGCCAGCCTCAATGTGATCGGCATCCAGACCGCGGTGCTCGCGGTCTCCGGGACGATGGCCGCGGTCGGCGGCCTGTTCCTCGCCTCGCGCATCACCTCGGTCAGCCAGAGCTCGGGATCGGGCGTCCTGCTGCTCAACGCCATCGCGGCCGCCGTCATCGGCGGCACCAGTCTGTTCGGAGGACGCGGTACGACCTGGTCCGCGGTGCTCGGCATGCTGGTCATCCAGTCGATCGCGTCCGGCATGGCGATCACGGACACCCCCACGGCCATCCAGTTCGTCATCACGGGCGGGGTGCTCTTCGCCGCGGTGGTCATCGACGCACTGTCACGACGCTCGCAGGAGGCACACGGGCGGGCCTGACACCTCGGCTTTCTTGGCGATACGTCCTGACACCGCACTCGCCGGGGCTGTCGCCCACGTCGCCACGGGACACACCGCCCATCTGGACCTGCGCCCGCATCTCCCTCCGGGCCGGCGAGCACACGCTGGTGGAGAAGCCACTCGCCCTGAACGCCGCCCAGACCGCGGAGGTCGCCCAACCGGCCTCGGGACGCGTCCTGTTCTGCGCGGAAGCTCTGTGGAGCTTCGTCGTCCCCAGGTTCGACGTCGTCCGGCAGATCCTCGACTCCGGCATCCTCGGCGCCCCGGCCGAACCAGTGGCCTCCGGCCGGCCGCACCCCGCGGGCGTCAACGGCCAGCCCCCCACCCTCTTCAGGGACACCCCCCACCACGGCCACCATCGCCGGCACGCGTGCCACCCCGAGTCCGCCCGGGCCCTTCCACCAGACCGGCGTCCTGGTCCTCACCCAGGCGGGAAGCGGCATGCAACTCACGTACACCGAGCCGCACACCGCTCACGACGCCCTGCACTTCGAGGCCGCGGAGGTGGCCCGGCAGGCCTCCGGCACGCACCTGAGGTGGTGTCACTCCTGCCGCGGGTTCGGCTTCAGCACGGCGAACACCGCCTGGGCCGGGTCGGCCAGCCAGGCGATCCGGCCGACGTCCGGCACATCCGAGGCAGGCATGAGCACCGACCCGCCGTTCTCCTGCACCTTCGTCGTGACGGCATCGGCGTCGGCCACGGCGAAGTACGGCACCCAGCGCGTCTCCTCGCCTTCGCCCTGGAGCGGGGCGACACCGCCGAAGGAGCCCTCCTGCTGGTCGCCGTCCTTGATGCTGAGCACCCGGTACGTCATCCCGGGTGCCTGCATCTCCTGGGAACGCCAGCCGAACAGACCGGCGTAGAAGCGGATCGCCGCCTCCGGGTCCCCGACGTGCAGTTCCACCCACACCAGCGTGTCGTCCTCCGAGGCCTTCTCCAGACCCTTCGTCCTGCCGGGCTGCCATACGGCGAACTGTGCGCCCTGGGGATCGGTGAACTGGCCCATCCAGCCCTCACCCATGACGTCCGTGGGTTCGACGCGCACGGCGCCACCGCCGGCCACCACCTCGCGGGCGGTGGCGTGGATGTCGTCGCTCTGGAAGTACGTCGTCCAGGCCGGCCCGGCGCCCTCCTCGCTCAGCGGGCCGAGGGCGCCGACCGTCTTCCCGTCCTTCTGGAAGAACCCGTATCCGCCGGCCTCGGGCCCTGCGGACGCGAACCGCCACCCGAAGACGGCGCCGTAGAAGGCGGCGGCCGCGTCCGTGTCGGGGCTGCCGAGGTCGATCCAGTTGGGTGATCCGGTGCGGAAGTCCGTGCCGAGCATGCGTTTCCTCCTACGAAGTCCGGTGTCGAGACTCCGCCACGATGCCGCCTCGTTCGGACCGGGCTCGGTGCACAGGCCCACAGGCCCAGGGGGTTTCACCCGGGCAGGCGTCCCGCATCCGGCCGGGCGCCTGCGCAGGGCACGCGTCAGGGGGCGAGCGCCTTGCGCAGGCCGGGCTTCGACGCGTCGGCCCATGCGGTCGGCAGTTCGCGTTCGCGGTCTGCGGCCACGGACTGCTCCTGGCCGTACAGCAGGCCCCAGGTGAAACCGGGTTCGCCCGCGGCGTGCGCCGCGACAGCCAGCTTCCGCAGGGCGTCCCGGGCCACGACGCTGTCCTGATGGTCACCGAGCACCTTCTGCACGGCCTTCACACGCTTGCCGAGCCGCTTTGCCTTCTTGCCCAGCGAGGCACGCGCCGGTTCGGTGGCGTAGCGCGTCTTCTTGGCCGACTTGCGGGCCTCGTGGAGGGCCACGTCGCGTTCCGCCCCGGGGGAGAGCTCCAGCGCATGCGCCACCCGGCCGGCCAGCCGGTCGTACTCCTTGAAGATCGCCTCGGCCGTCACCTTCTCCGGTGTGCGAGCGGCCTTGCGGCGCAGCGGCGGCTGCTCGGTGAGTTCGGCCAGGGAATTCAGCAGGCCCAGGTAGCGGGGGGTGCGCAGGGCGGCGAGGGAGCGCCGGTGCGCCTCGTCGGTGCCGGCGACGTTCCATGCCTTCAGCCGGGCCGTGACAGGTCCGAGGACCAGCTCCGCGGGCAGGGCCTCGATGCGCGAACCGAGCCGTTCGAAGAGGACCTCCTGGTCGCGCTCCGCGCCCAGCTCGCCGCCCAGCCACTTGAGGTCGTCGCGGATCGGTTCCGTGACCTCACGATCCAGCACCGAGCGGTAGGAGCGCAGGTTGCTGCGCAGCCGGCGGCAGGTGACGCGCATCCGGTGCACCGAGTCGGGTACGTCACGGCGTACCGCGGGATCGAGGTGCACCAGGGTGCGCACCTGCTCGCCCAGGTACCTGAGGACGTCGTCCCCGGCCGAGCCGGGTTCGACCATCGCAGCGCCGGTGTCCGGCAGTCGCACCCCGCCCACTCCGGTCTCCTCCAGGGCCCGGGCGAGCTTGGAGGGCCGGGCCGCACGGTCGATGCCGTTCTTGCGCAGTGCCTTGTCCACGAGGTCCAGCAGCGAGACTTCGGTGTCCTCGGCGAGCTCGACCTCCATCTCGGTCCAGGCGGCCAGTGTGGTCATGCCGCGCAGGGACTCCGCGCGGACCTGGTCGACGGTCAGCTCGGCGAGTACCGCGCCCTCGGAGTCGACGAGGTGCCGTGTGCGGCGGGTGGACCGGATGCGCACGACCGGCATCAGTTCTGCCCCGCGGGTACGGGAGAGTGTCAGCTCACACAGGGTGTCCGGAACCGTCTCGGACAGCGGGGCCTGCACCTCCTCCCGGCTGTCCTGCGACAGGGGCAGTTTCAGGTGCCAGCCGGCGTCGGGCCCGCCCGTCCTGCGTCGTAGCGCGGCCGCCGCGCGGGCCAGCCGCAGGTCCTCGGTGTCGTGGTACACGGCGTCCAGGTCGTCGGTGCCCGCTTCCACGACCGCCGCGACGTCGCCGACGCCGGTGAGCTCCGGGAGCCACGAGGTGTCCTCGGCCGACGGAGCATCGTACTTTCGCTCTGTCTCACGCTTCGACTGGGTCATACCCATCGCGTAGACACCTCAGCCCGACTCAAACCCGTGCAGGGCTCCAGGAACGCCCTCGTCGGTGGACCACCTGTCCGGGCGGAGCAAATCCCTTGCCCTGCTCCCTGCATCCCCCTAGCGTTATTTTGTGCCGCAAATAAACAAATCCCGAACGCACAACGTCGTGCCGGGCAGCAACAACACCGACCTCACCCGGCTCCGCATCGCCCTGACCGTCTTCTTCGCCCTCGACGGCTTCATCTTCGCGGGCTGGGTCGTCCGCATCCCCGCGATCAAGGAACAGACCGGCGCCTCCGCCGGCGCCCTCGGGCTCGCCCTGCTCGGCGTGTCCGCCGGCGCCGTGATCACGATGATGCTCACCGGACGGCTGTGCCGCCGCTACGGCAGCCACGCCGTCACCGTGATCTGCGGCATCCTGCTGTCCCTGAGCGTCGCCCTGCCGCCGCTGACCCATTCGGCCGTCGCGCTCGGCGCCGTTCTCCTCGTCTTCGGCGCCGCCTACGGCGGGATCAACGTCGCCTTCAACAGTGCGGCCGTCGACCTCGTCGCCGCCCTGCGCCGGCCGATCATGCCGAGCTTCCACGCCGCTTTCAGCCTGGGCGGCATGCTCGGCGCCGGGCTCGGCGGGCTGGTCGCCGGGCACCTCTCCCCGACCCGGCACCTTCTCGGCCTGACCCTCGTCGGCCTTGTCGTGACGGCCGTGGCGGGACGCTCTCTGCGGCGTCAGCAGCCACCGAAGCCGCCCGAGCCCGCAGGCGACTCCGGGCAGGACGGTCCGCGCCGCCTTGACGGCCGTCGCCGCGGGCTGGTCGCCGTCTTCGGTCTCATCGCCCTGTGCACCGCATACGGCGAGGGGGCCATGGCCGACTGGGGTGCACTGCACCTCGAACAGGACCTGGGCGCCTCGGCGGGAGCCGCGGCGCTCGGGTACTCCTGTTTCGCCCTCGCCATGACCGTCGGCCGACTGACGGGGACGACCCTGCTCGAGCGTCTCGGCCGTACCCGCACGGTCGTCGCGGGCGGCGCCACCGCCGCCCTGGGCATGCTGGCCGGCTCCCTGGCGCCCTCCCTGTGGGCGGCTCTGATCGGCTTCGCCGTCACGGGACTTGGCCTCGCCAACCTCTTCCCGGTCGCCGTCGAACGCGCCGGGATGCTCGCCGGCCCGAGCGGCGTCGCGACCGCCTCCACCCTCGGCTACGGCGGCATGCTCCTCGGCCCGCCCGCGATCGGCTTCATGGCCGACTGGTTCTCCCTGCCCACCGCCCTCACCAGCGTCGCGGCACTGGCAGCGGTGGCCGCGCTCATCGGGCCGGCGACGCGCCGCACCACCGGCGGCTGACTCGACGGCCGGCTCACGGCCACTGCACCGCACCCTCGGCTCACAGGTGCAGGCGAGAGCAGTCACCCGATGGGCCGGTCGGCCGGGTGCCTTCCCGGGGTACCAGGAAAGCGACAAAGCAACGCACCAGAAACGCAAGTAAGCCCTTGGGGAAGGGGAGAGTCCCATGCGACAGCGCCTGACGGCATCGTGGGGCCGCCGGACCGTACCACCGCTCGCGTTCGCGTCGGCCGCCGCCGTCCTTCTCGCCGCGTGCAGCTCGGGCGGCGATGCGGACGGCGGGGACAAGGGGGGACCGCCCGCGATAGTCGTGCAGCCCGACGCCGGCAGTGCGAAGGTGCCGGTCGGGCGGAAGGTGACGGTGCACGCACGGGGCGGATCCCTGATCTCCGTCCAGGTGGGCTCCCCGGGCCCGGGCCGGATCTCCGGCACCTGGTCCGAGGACAGGTCCGTGTGGACCTCGACCACGCCGCTCGCCCCGGGCGCCACCTACACGGTGACGGCGCACGGCAGGGCGGACGGCGGGTCCGCTCTCGACAAGACCGCCTCCTTCACCACCGAGACGCCGAAGAACGCCTTCGTCGGCGAGTACCACCCGGACGGGGGTATGACGGTCGGTATCGCCATGCCGGTCTCGATCACCTTCAACAAACCGATCAGCGACAAGGCGGCGGTCGAGCGGAAGCTCCATGTCACCGCCTCCCCCGCGGTCCAGGGTGCCTGGAGCTGGATGAAGGACCGCGACGGCAAGGACCGTATCGACTACCGCCCGGTGAACTACTGGCAGCCGGGCACCCGTGTCACGCTGCGCATGGACCTGGCAGGCGTGGACGCGGGCAACGGGCTCTACGGCACCCAGCAACGCGTCGTGGACTTCCGCATCGGGGACGCCGTGACGAGCACGGTGAACGTCACGACGAAAACGATGACGGTGAGGAAGAACGGAAGGACACTGCGCACCCTGAAGGTCTCCAGCGGCAAGAAGGGCTACGAGACCTGGAACGGCACCATGGTCGTCCTGGGCAAGGTGCCGACCATCCGCATGGACTCCTCGACCGTGCGGATCTTCGGCCCCGAGGCGTACAACCTGGGCGCGGTCAAGTGGGACGTCCAGCTCACCCCGTCCGGGACCTATGTGCACGCGGCACCCTGGAACACCGGCAAGTTCGGCGTGGTCAACGGCAGCCACGGCTGCATCGGCATGAGCACCGGCGACGCACAGTGGTTCTACGGCCGGGTCAACCTCGGCGACCCGGTCACGGTCGTCCACTCCGTCGAAACCGTGGCGGCCAACAACGGCTACGGCGACTGGAACGTCCCCTGGGCCACCTGGAAGAAGGGCAGCGCTCTCGACTAGCGCCCTGCCGTGAAACCTGGCGGCGAACCGCTGCCGTCGGCCGGATTCCGCGGGATGCTGTCTTCGGTACGAGCAGGTCGGGAGGTGCTGGGATGCGGTGGTGGCCCGGGGCATGGATGATCGCCGGGACGGTCGTCCTGGCGGCGTGCGGCACGTCGGCGGGCGGCGGATCCACGGGACCGGCGTCGGCGTCCGGCAGCAGCTCGGCACGGCCGTCCTCCACGGCACCGACGGGCGCGCCCGCGTCCCCTTCCGGGCCGGGCACGAGCCGGTCTGCAACGGCGCCCTCGACTCCGGCGGGCCACTGCGCCGCCGGGCATACGGAGCTCAGCGTCGCCCCCGGTGACGCGGTCGCGCAACGGCTGTGCGTGCGACCGGGGACCGTGGTGTCCCTTGTCCTGCGTCCCCGGACGGACGACAAGCGGTGGGAGGGCGTGAACACCTCCGCACCGGCCCTCGTCCTGGCTTCCGGATGGCGGTTGGACGCCGACGGAACGGCCCACGCCGCGCTGCGGTGCGCCGGCACCCGCGGCGGCGAGGCCGTGGTCACCGCCCTGGCGAAAGCACCGGACGTGGCGGGCGCGGCACGCACCGCCTTCACGCTGCACGTGAGCGTGGTGCCGTACCCGACGCAGGGATGAGTCCTCAGTGACAACTCCTGCGAAAGAGCGCCCAAACACTCGACACGCCTGTGGTAACCGGCGGTAACTTCTGTCAGGCTCACGCCGAAACCGCTTTCCCTCCACAGGAGACACACCCCATGCGCAGACTCCTCGCCTGCCTGGCGGCGGCCACCGCCGTCCTCGGCGGGCTCACGGCCGCCGCGCCTTCCGCGGCGGCGGCCGACTCGGGCAGCTTCAGCGTCCTCAGCTACAACGTTGCCGGGCTGCCGGCGGCCATCAACAGCGCGCCGACGCCGCGCGAGTCGAGCACCACCGCCATCGGTCAGCGGATCGCGCCGTACGACATCGTCCATGTCGAGGAGGACTTCAACTACCACTCCTACCTCTACGCCGCCGACACCGCGCACGCCTACCGCACCCCCACCAGCGGCGGCGCGGGCATCGGCAGCGGGCTCAACACCCTGTCGAAGATCCCCTACGACACGGACGACTTCGAGCGCGTCCACTGGAACTCCTGCCAGGTCGACTCCGGTGACTGCCTGACCCCCAAGGGCTTCACCTTCATGCGCGAGCGCCTCGCCGAGGGCGTCTACGTCGACTTCTACAACCTGCACACCAACGCCGGCACCAACGACGGCGACGAGGCCTCCCGCGCCGACAACCTCAACCAGCTCACCGCCTTCATCAACACCCACTCCGCGGGCAACGCCGTCGTGGTCATGGGTGACACCAACACCCGCTACACCCGCTCGGCCGACACCATCGCCGAGTTCGCCGCGGCCAACGGCCTCACCGACGCCTGGGTGCAGCTGATACGGGGCGGCACCCCGCCCGCCAAGGGCAGTGACGCCCTGGTCTGCGACCAGTCCGGCGCCACCGTGCCCAACACCTGCGAGGTCGTCGACAAGGTCCTCTACCGCAGCAGCAGGCTGGTCTCGCTCAACGCGACGTCGTACAGCAACGAGCACGCCAAGTTCCTCACCGACGCGGGGTTGATGCTCTCCGACCACGACCCGATCACCGTCGGCTTCAACTGGTCGCGCAACTCGGCCTACCAGCTCAGCGACCAGTTCGGCGGCCCGCACGGCGACTACTACAACGACATCAACAGCGTGCCCGCCGGCGCCCGCGCCACCACCATTGCGCTGAGCTCCGGCTCGCGGGTCGACCAGTTGAGCCTCACTCTCGCGAACGGCACCACACTCACGCACGGCGGGACGGGCGGCACCGCTTCCTCCCTCACGCTCGGCAGCAGTGAGTACGTGACCACCGCCTACCTCTGCCAGGGTGCGAAGGACGGCCACACACGGATCTTCTACGCCAAGTTCACGACCAACCTGGGCCGCACCCTCGCCGGCGGCACCACGACCTCCGACTGCGTGACCCGAACCGCCCCCTCGGGCTGGCAGCTCGCGGGCTTCCACGGACGCACGGGCGACGAGGTCGACAAGGTCGGCTTCATCTACACCCAGCGGTAAGGAAGTTGACGAACACTCAGGGGCGGCTGCACGTCGGCCGCCCCTGAGCAGGGGCGTCCCCGAGTCGGCCTCGGGTCACTGCTCGACCGGCAGAATGGGGCCCCTCAGGCGAACACCGACAACAGCAGCGCCATCGCCAGCCCCAGCACGCTGACGAGGGTCTGCACCACCGTCTGGGTCTTGGTGGCCTGGGCGAGGTCCATGCCGAAGGACTCCTTCACCAGCCAGAAACCGGCGTGGTTGACGTAGTTGAGGCCGAGGGATCCGGCACCGATGGCGACGACCAGCAGCGAGGCCTCAAGGCCTCCTCCGTCTCCGATCAGCGG
Organism: Streptomyces sp. NPDC051172; assembly: GCF_040682555.1. Classification (NCBI taxonomy): domain Bacteria; kingdom Bacillati; phylum Actinomycetota; class Actinomycetes; order Kitasatosporales; family Streptomycetaceae; genus Streptomyces; species Streptomyces sp. NPDC051172. Next base: position 17,954 of record NZ_JBFBBE010000011.1, on the reverse strand, counting down.
GGCGACGATCCCGGTGGCGGAGACGATGCCGACAGTGGCCGAACCGGTGGTCAGGGACAGCAGCAGGGCGATCAGCCAGCCCAGCAGGATCACGTTGAGGTGTGCCCCCTTGGCGGCCGAGGCGATGGCGTCGCCGATGCCGGAGTCCTGCAGGACCTGCTTGAAGGCTCCACCGCCCCCGATGATGAGGAGGATCGTGGCGATGGACTTGAGGCTGTCCGTCAGCGAGGTGCGGGTCTCCTCGCCGGAGCGGGACGCGCCGACGAGGGTCACACCGAGTGCGAAGAGGAAGCCCGCGAGCATCGCCACCAGGGGTTCGCCGACGAAGGTGAGGCCGGCCCGCAGCCCGCTGGACTCGTCGAGCAGCGTCTCGCCCAGCGTCCGCAGCAGCATCAGCGCGACCGGGACGAGCACGGACGCGACGGCCAGGCCGACGGAGATACCGGTCCGGGCCGGGGCGTCGGTGCGGACCTGGGCTCCCGGGCCGTCGGGCCGGGCCGTCGCGGCCCGGTCGGCGCCCGTGAACTGGGCCATCAGGGCGGCGTCCGGTCGCACTTCGGGCAGCCGGGGCGCGATCCAGCGGGCGTAGACCGGTCCTGCCAGGACGACGGTCGGTATCGCGCAGACGAGACCGACGGCGAGGGTGAGGCCGAGGTCGGCGTGGAGTCCGGTCATGGCGGTCAGCGGCCCCGGGTGGGGCGGCAGCATGCCGTGCAGCGTGGACAGCGCGGCGATCGCGGGCACGCCGAGCAGCACATACGGGGATCCCTTGGTGCCGCCCTGCTGCTCCAGCCTGCGGGCCACACCGAAGATCAGCGGCAGCAGGACGATCAGGCCGACCTCGAAGAACATCGGGACGCCGATGACGAAGGCCGCGGCCGTGACCAGCCATGGCAGCCGCCGGGCGCCGGAGCGGTCGACGAGGGCGCGGGCGATGGCGTCGGTGGCTCCCGAGTCGGACAGCAGCCGTCCCAGCATGGCGCCCAGGGCGAGGGTGAGGCCGACGTCGCCGAGGATGCCGCCGGCGCCCCCCTCGATCGAATCGGTCAGTTTGGCGACGGGTTCACCGGCCGCCAGCCCGGTGCCGACGGTGACGACGATCAGCGCGACGAACGGATGGACGCGCAGCCGGGAGTTGATCAGGTAGATGAGTGCCGTGATCGCCACCGTGAGGATGAGCAGCAGCCACCAGGTGTGTGCGGTCATGCGGGTGCCTTTCGGACGAAACGCCGCCTTGTGGACAGGCGGATGGGCAGGAGGGAGCACGGGACCGGCGGTGTCGGCGGTCCGGGTGAGCGAAGTGCAGTCGGTTCAGGCGGTCACGTTCAGGCCGAGGTGGGCGACCAGGTCGGCGACGGCCTTGTCCTGTCGGGCGAGGTAGGCCTTGAAGGTGTCGCCGGTGGCGAACGCGTCGGTCCAGCCGTGCCGGGCGAGCTCGGCCTGCCACTGCCGGGATGCGTGCAGTTCGGTGAGCACGTCGATCCAGCGCTGCCGGGCGGCGGCGCCGATGCCGGGTGGGGCGACGATCCCCCGCCAGTTGTCGAAGACCAGCGGGATGCCCGACGCCTTGAGGGTGGGCACACCGTCGAGTGCCGGGACCGGCCGGTCGCTGGTGACCGCCAGCACCCGCAGCTGTCCGGCGTCGATCTGGTCGAGGAACTCGCCGAAACCGCTGGTGGCGAAGTCCACCTTGCCGTCCAGCAGGGCGGGCAGGAGATCACCGCCACCGCCGTCGTAGGCGACGTACTCGACCCTCTTGGGGTCGAGGCCGATGGTCCGCGCCAGCTCCATGGGCAACAGGTGGTCCGGTCCGCCGAGTGAGGAGCCGCCGCCGACCCGCAGCCGTGCCGGGGCCTTCCGCCACGCGCTGATCAGGTCGCCGATGGTGCGGTACGGCGAGTCCTTGCGGACCACGACCGCCTCGGGCTCGTCGATCAGACGGGCGATGGGGGTGGTCTGACCGACCGTTGCCGGGCCATGGGTGACGTGGCTCGCGCCGACGACGCCGAGGCCCATCTGCAGAGCGAGGTCCTTGTTGCCCCGCTCGTCGACGATGCGCTGCAGTCCTACGGTGCCGCCCGCACCGGGCAGGTTGAAGACCTGCACGTCGGAGGCGGTCCCGGTCTCCTCGAGGACGCGGGCCACGGTGCGGGCCGTGGTGTCGTATCCGCCGCCGGGTGTGTTGGGCACCATGATGCGCAGCCCGTCGACGGGATTGTCCCCGGCACCGAGCCATGCGCCGCAGGCACTCACGACGAGCGTCAGCAGTACGCAGAGGGTGCCGTACACGGGGCGGGATCGACCGCTCATGGCACCTCCCTTTCGTTTGCCGTGCGGCGGACGCCATGATTGTGCGACCCGGCCGAACCGGTCGCCCAGGTTGTGTCAGCAGTAGAGATTGAGTTCGTTGTGGTCACCACGTTCCGCCGCCACACCCTCGCGGGCCAGATGCTGGTGCTCCAGCTCGCCATCGTCGTGGTGGTGCTGCTGGCGGTCGCCGCGGTGTCGCTCGCGCAGTCGCAAGCCACCTTCAACCGGGTCGAGGGCCGCCGGGTGAGCGCTCTCGCCGAACAGCTGGCCGCCCATCCCCTGGTGCGCAGCCGGCTGGTGCGGCCCGCCCCCGAGGAGACCCTGGCCCCGCTGGTGCACTCCACGCTGGTGCAGTCCTCGGTCACCTCGGTCACGGTGGCCGACGCCCACGGCCGTGTCGTCAGCTCGACGAACCCGACCGTGGTCGGCGACCGGCTGCCGCTGGGCCGGGGCGTCGCCGGGGGCCGCGGCTGGTCCGGCTCGCTGACCTGGGACGGCAGCCATGAACTGGTGGCTCAGGTGCCGGTGCTCGGGACGACGGGCAGCACCCTCGGACGGAGCCTGGGCACGGTCATGATCGGCGAGGCGTCCCCGACGGTGTGGCAGCGGCTCTCGGGCGCGTCCTCGTATCTGCTCGCCTACCTGGGCATCGCCAGCGCCCTCGGCGTCGCCGGTTCCTGGCTTCTCGCCCGTCGCGTCAAACGGCAGACCCTCGGTCTGGAGCCCCGCGAGATCACCGGTCTCGCCGAACACCGCGAGGCGATGCTGTACGGCATCGCCGAGGGCGTCGTCGCCCTGGATCCGCAGCACCGCGTCACTCTCGTCAACGACGTGGGCCGGCGCCTGCTGGACCTGCCCGAGGACTGCGTCGGCCGCGACCTGGCCGAACTGGGCATCGAGGGGCGGCTGCTCGATGTCCTGACGGGCGCACGCGAGGAGGGCGCGGCGCCTCATGACGAGGTCGTCATCCGCCACGGCGTGGTGCTGGTCATGAACCGTATGACCGTCACCAAGGAAGGGCAGCTGCTCGGCTCCGTCACCACGCTGCGCGATCGCACCGAACTGGCGCGTCTGGAGCGCGAGATCGGCTCCTTCCGCAGCACCTCGGAGCTGCTGCGCGCGCAGGCGCACGAGTTCGCCAACCAGCTGCACACCATCTCCGGGCTGATCCAGATCGGCGAGCAGAAGGAAGTGGTGGGCTACATCAGGGCGTTGAACCGGCGCCGCAACTCCCTCGACATGACCGTCGGCCGCCGCGTCCAGGACTCGGCCGTCGCCGCGCTGCTGATGGCGAAGGCATCCCAGGCCGCCGAGCGGAAGGTCACCCTGCGTGTCTCGGACGGCACGTCGCTGGGCCGGCTCGCTCCCGAGGACGCCGCCGACGTGGCGACCGTGATCGGCAACCTCGTCGACAACGCCATCGACGCCGCCACCGCGGGCGGCAGCGCCGACGGCGAGGCGTGGGTGGAGGTCGGGCTGCGGCAGGACGCCGCCAGCCTGGAGATCGTCGTACGCGACTCCGGTCCCGGCGTCGCCCCCGAGCTCGCCCACGAGGTCTTCGCCCACGGTTTCACCACCAAGGCGGCGAAGGAGGGCGAGCGCGGCATCGGCCTCGCCCTCACCCGGCTCGTGTGCGAGCGCCGGGGCGGAGAGATCGCGGTGACCAACACGTCCGAGGGCGCGATGTTCACCGCCCGCATGTCCGTCAACCACCCCGCCGAAGCGGTGGCGGAAGGAGCCCCCAGATGACCCAGCCGGCCGGTACCGGCACCATCGACGTGCTGGTCGTCGACGACGACTTCATGGTCGCCCGGGTGCACCGCACGTTCGTCGAACGTATCGACCCCTTCCACGTCGTGGGCACCGCCCACTCCGGCGAGCAGGCGATCAGAGCGGTCGACGAGCTGCGGCCCGACCTGGTCCTGCTCGACCTGTATCTGCCGGACATCTTCGGGCTGGACGTCATCCCCCAGCTGCGCAGCGGCGGGCACGACTGCGACGTCATGGTCATCAGCGCCGCCCGGGAGGCCGACGCGGTGCGCGGGGCCGTACGCCACGGGGTGGTCGACTACCTGCTCAAGCCCTTCGACTACGAGGACCTCAAGCCCCGTCTCGAGCGGTACGCCGCCCAGCGCGGGCGTCTGCTCAGCACCGTCGTCCGCGGTCAGGCCGACGTCGACCGGGTGCTGGCCGGAGCGTTCACCCCCGCCCCGGGCGGCGTCCTGCCCAAGGGCCTGAGCGTGGAGACCGCCGAGCTGATCGAGCGCGCCCTGCGCGACAGCGACGGCACCCTGTCCGCGGCCGAGTGCGCGGCCGCCACCGGTATCTCGCGCGTCAGCGCCCGCCGCTATCTGGAGCACTTCCACACCACGGGCAACGCCGCTGTCAGCCTGCGTTACGGTACCGCCGGCCGCCCGGAACGCCGCTACGGCTGGCGTGCGTAGCCGCGCGCTCTTCCCTCGGACCGCACTTCATCAGGCACACTCGCCCCATGGAGACAGCCGAGTTCGTGGAGATCCTGGACCGGGAGGGCCGGTTGCTGGCCGCGGCCGCCGAGGAGGCCGGCACCGACGCCAAGGTGCCGACCTGCCCGGACTGGCAGGTGAGGGACTTGGTGCGACACACGGGGATGGTGCACCGGTGGGCGGCCGCCTTCGTCGCCGAGGGGCACACGTCCTACCGTCCCGACGGCGGGCTGCCCGACCTCGACGGCGAGGAACTGCCGGCCTGGTTCCGCGAAGGACACCGGTATCTCGTCGACACCCTGGCCTCGGCCGCGCCGGACGTGCAGTGCTGGCACTTCCTGTCTGCGCCGTCACCGCTCGCGTTCTGGGCCCGACGGCAGGCGCACGAGACCACCGTGCACCGGATCGACGCGGAGTCGGCGAGAGGCGGAGCCCAGAGCGGGATCGACCCCGGCTTCGCGGCGGACGGCATCGACGAACTGCTGCGCGGCTTCCACGCCCGGCCCAGGAGCAGGGTCCGCAGCGGCGAGCCCCGAGTGCTGCGGGTACGGGCGACGGACACGAACGACGCGGTGTGGACCGTACGGCTGTCCCAGGAGCCGCCGGTGGCCGTGCGGGACGCGGCGGGCGATGCCGACTGCGAAGCGGCCGGGCCCGCCGCGCAGTTGTACCTGGCGCTGTGGAACCGGCTGCCGTTCCCGGACGTGTCCGGGGACAGCTCGGTCGCCGCGCTGTGGCGCGAGAAGTCGGCCGTCACCTGGAGCTGAGGTCGCCCGCCAGCATCCGCGTCAGCACCGCACGCTGCACCGGCAGCACCTCGCCGTGCAGCGTGCGCCCCTTCGCGGTGAGGGCGACGCGGACGCCCCGCCGGTCCTCCGGGCACATGGCGCGCTCGACGAGGCCTTCCTTCTCCAGCCGGGCGATCAGCCGCGACAGGGCGCTCTGGCTGAGATGGACCCGCTCGGAGATCTCCTGCACGCGGTAGTTGCACGAGTCGCCGGACAGCACGTCCAGCACCTCGAAGTCGCTGGCGCACAAGCCGTGTTGATGCAGTGCGCGGTCGAGTTCGCACTGGGTTCGGGCATGCAGCGCGAGGATGTCCCGCCACTGGTCCACGAGCGCCTGTTCGGCCTTCTTCGCCACCATCCGCGCACCGTAGCAGAGAAGCAGAATTATTGCACCGGAATTAAATGCATTTGCATTCGATGCATGCGCATGTAGTGTCTGTGTTCATGACCTCTCCGCTCTCCACCCCTGCGGTCCCGTCCCCGGCGGCCCGCTGGACCCCCCGGCTGTGGGGCACCCTGCTGGTGCTCTGCGCCGCGATGTTCCTGGACGCGCTCGACGTGTCGATGGTCGGTGTCGCACTGCCGTCCATCGGCTCCGACCTCCATCTGTCCACCTCGGCGCTGCAATGGATCGTCAGCGGCTACATCCTGGGCTACGGCGGTCTGCTGCTGCTCGGCGGACGCACCGCCGACCTGCTCGGCAGGCGCCAGGTCTTCCTGATCGCCCTGGGCGTGTTCGCCCTCGCCTCACTGCTCGGCGGACTCGTCGACTCCGGTCCGCTGCTGATCGCCAGCCGCTTCATCAAGGGCCTGAGCGCGGCCTTCACCGCGCCCGCCGGCCTGTCCATCATCACCACGACCTTCGCCGAGGGCCCGCTGCGCAACCGAGCCCTGTCCATCTACACCACCTGCGCCGCCACCGGCTTCTCGATGGGTCTGGTGCTCTCCGGCCTGCTCACCGAGGCCAGCTGGCGCCTGACCATGCTGCTGCCCGCGCCCATCGCCCTGATCGCCCTGATGGCGGGCCTGAAGCTGCTGCCTCGCAGCGAACGCGAGAAGGACCACAACGGCTACGACATCCCCGGCGCCGTCATCGGCACCGCGTCCATGCTGCTGCTCGTCTTCACCGTCGTACAGGCACCGCAGGTCGGCTGGGCCTCGGCCCGTACGCTGCTGTCCTTCCTGGCCGCCGCCGCACTGCTGACCGTGTTCGTGCTCGTCGAGCGACGCTCGGCCGGTCCACTGATCCGGCTCGGTGTGCTGCGCTCCGGCAGCCAGATCCGCGCCCAGCTCGGAGCGATGGCCTTCTTCGGGTCCTACGTCGGCTTCCAGTTCCTGGTCACCCTGTACATGCAGTCACTACTCGGCTGGTCGGCGCTGCACACGGCGCTCGCCTTCCTGCCGGCCGGCGCGCTGGTGGCGGTGTCCTCGACGAAGGTCGGCTCGATCGTCGACCGGTTCGGCACCCAGCGGCTGATCGCGGCGGGCTTCGCCCTGATGGTCGTCGGATACGCGCTGTTCCTGCGCGTGAACCTCGACCCGGTGTACGCCGCCGTCATCCTGCCGTCGATGCTGCTGATCGGCGCGGCCTGCGCGCTGGTCTTCCCCTCGCTCAACATCCAGGCCACCAACGGCGTCGAGGACCACGAGCAGGGCATGGTCTCCGGGCTGCTCAACACCTCGGTCCAGGTGGGCGGCGCCATCTTCCTGGCCGTCGTGACCGCGGTGGTGACCGCCGGAGCCCCCCAACACGCCACCCCGCAGGCCGTGCTGGACAGCTACCGGCCCGGACTGGTGGTGGTGACGGGCATCGCCGTCGCCGGGCTGCTGATCACCCTCACGGGCCTGCGGACGCGCCGTACCCAGCCGTCCGTCGTGGTCGCCAAGTCCACTTCCCTGGAGGCGGAGCGCGTACCCGTACGCGACTAGGGGGACGCCTCCCCTGTGTGCGCCCGGCGGGGCCTGCTTGCCCCGCCGGGCGCATCGCCGTGAGACTGGGTGCATGGAAGAATACGGGGGCCGGCGTCACAAGGCCGAGCAGGACGCGATGATCGTCGAGATCGGTTACGCGCTGGTCAGTGCGGTGTTCGCGGCGGCAGTCGTCTTCGGCGCCGTCGCCGGACCGGCGTTGCTCTTCGACCTGCCGGACCTGCTGTCCAAGGTGCTGCTGCGGATGGGGCTGACGCTCGCACCCATCGTGTTCGTCGTCCGGGTCGTGAGCGTCGTGGTGCGCTTCAGGCGGGGCGCTCAGCCCAGCCAGCCCGGCCGCACCAGCCCCGACTCGTAGGCCAGGACGACCAGTTGGGCCCGGTCCCGGGCACCCAGCTTGACCATGGTGCGGCTGACGTGGGTCTTCGCGGTGAGGGGGCTGACGACCAGACGGCGGGCGATCTCCTCGTTGGACAGGCCGATGCCGACCAGCGCCATCACCTCCCGTTCCCGCTCGGTGAGTTCGGCGAGGGTGCCGACGGCCGCGGGTTCCTTGGAGCGGGCCGCGAACTCGGCGATCAGCCGGCGGGTCACACCGGGCGAGAGCAGTGCGTCGCCCTCGACCACCGCCCTTACGGCGCGCAGGAGTTCCTCCGGTTCGGTGTCCTTGACCAGGAAGCCGGAGGCGCCGGAGCGAATCGCCTCGAAGACGTACTCGTCGAGCTCGAAGGTGGTGAGCATGACCACCTTGACGCCCTCCAGGGCCTCCTCGTCGGTGATCCGGCGGGTCGCCGCCAGACCGTCCAGCAGCGGCATGCGGATGTCCAACAGGACGACGTCCGGGCGCAGTTCGCGCACCTTGCGCAGCGCCTCCTCGCCGTCGGCGGCCTCCCCGGCCACCTCGATGTCCGGCTGCGCGTCGAGCAGCGCCTTGAAGCCGGCCCGCACCAGCGACTGGTCGTCGGCGAGCAGTACGCGGATCACCGGTCGTCCTCCTTGGCCTTGGCCTTGACCTCGAGCGGCAGTACGGCGAGCACCCGGAAGCCGCCGTCCGGGCGCGCGCCCGCCTCGATCGTGCCACCCAGCGCCGCGGCACGCTCCCGCATTCCGGCCAGGCCGTTGCCGCTGCCGCCCGCGTCGGCGCCGGTCGCGGGCCCGTCGTCGTCGATGCGCAGCCGTAGCGTCCGCTCGTCGTGGTCGACGTGCACACGCGCGTGGCGTGAGACCGAGTGCCGTACGACGTTGGTGAGGGCCTCCTGGACGATGCGGAAGGCGGCGAGGTCGGTGCCGGGCGGGAGGAGGGGAGGTTTGCCTTGGACGTCGACCGTGAGGCCGGCGCTCGCCGCCTGTTCCACCAGCTCGGGCAGCCGGTCGAGGCCGGGTGCCGGAGCGCGCGGGGCGTCTCCCGGCGTGCGGAGTGTGTCGAGGACCTGGCGGACCTCGCCGAGCGCCTCCTTGCTGGCGGCCTTGATGGTGGTCAGCGCGGTGCGCGCCTGTTCGGGGTCGGTGTCGAGGAGGGCGAGGCCGACACCCGCCTGCACATTGATCACCGAGATGCTGTGGGCGAGGACGTCATGGAGCTCCTGGGCGATCCGCAGCCGCTCCTCGTCGGCCCGCCGCCGCGCCGCCTGCGCCCGCTCGACCCGCTCCCTGGCCCACTGCTCGCGCCGGATCCGGGCCAGCTCAGCCACCGCCACGATCGCCGCCACCCACGCCGCGATGACGGCCTCCTGCGCCCAGGGGGCCGCCGAGTCCCGCGAAGGCGGCAGCCAGCGGTAGAGCCAGTGGGCCACCAGCATGTGCCCGGCCCACAGCATCGCCACCGCGCCCCAGGCGGCCCGCCGATGCCCCGAGACGATCGCGCTGAAGCAGGCCACCACCACGGTGAAGAAGACCGGCCCGTACGCGTACCCGGCCCCGAGGTAGACCATCGCGGCGGCCGCAGTGCCGTACACGACGAGCACCGGATATCGGCGCCGCCACAGCAGCAGCCCCGAGCCCACCAGCAGCAGCACGCGGGCGAACACGTCGAGGGCGGCCCGCTTGCCCTCCTGCTGATGCGCCGCGTAGTGGGAGCCGACGAGCACGAACGCGGTGAGCAGCACGGTGGACAGCCACGGCCACCGGGCCCGCCGGCGCTCCTCGCCCCAGCGGCTCAGCCACGGCGGCCCGTGCCGCCACCACTGGGGCGGCCCGCTGCCGTGCCCACGCTGCTCGTCCATGACGGCCACGCTAGACGCGCCAGGACGCGCGGGGCGTCCGCCGGGCGTGGTGATCACTCGTACTCCCCGGGAAGTACGACGCCGCGCCCGCCCTCACCTCAGCCCGACGCTGACGGCGAGCCGGCCCGCGGCATGCCGGAAGAACGCCGCCCGGTCCTCCACGACCCGGTGGAACTGGCCGAACAGCTCGAATCCGATCAGCCCGAAGAGCTGGGCCCAGGCCGCGACGAGGGCCGGGCCGACGGCGGGCGGCAGGTCGGAGGCGAAGTCGGCCGCCATCCGCTCGGCCTCGGGATGCAGTTCGGCGGGGAGGACGGGCAGGTCCAGGCCGGGGCCCAGCCGGGCGTCGCGGACGATGCCGATCAGGACGAGGCCGACGCGGGCGGCGGCCGGGACGGTGGTGTCGGGGGCCGTGTAGCCGGGGACCGGCGAGCCGTAGATCAGCGCGTACTCGTGGGGATGCGCGAGGGCCCACTCGCGCACGGCCTCGCACACGGTGGTCCAGCGCTGCACGGGTCCGGCGTCGGCCGCGGCGGTTTGCGCCGCCTCGGCCGCCTCGCCCACGGAGTCGTAGGCGTCGATGATGAGGGCGGTCAGCAGGTCGTCGCGGCTCGGGAAGTAGCGGTAGAGCGCGGAGGAGGCCATGCCGAGCTCGCGTGCCACGGCGCGCAGCGAGAGCTTGGCGGCGCCCTCGGCCGCGAGCTGTCTGCGCGCCTCTTCCTTGATGGCGGCGGTGACCTCGATCCTGGCTCGGGCGCGGGCGCCGTGTGCGGTGCTCATGGGGAGCAGTCTCGCATGAAACGAGAGCAGTGCACACAATCGAGAGCAGCGAACAAAAAAGAGAGCACTGCTCTTGCTTTCGATCGCCGACCCGGTGCAGACTGTTCATCAAGCGAGAGCAGTGCTCACAAAAGTGAGCGGCGATCTCTCCGACACCGATGGGGGTCCTCATGTCCACTCACGTCCAGAAGCCCGGCTGGTTCACCGTCAATGTCTTCAACCGCGCCGTGGCGTGGATGACCCGCCGCGGCATCAGCGTCTGGGGCTCACGGGTCCTGGCGGTCCGTGGCCGCAAGAGCGGCGAGTGGCGCACCACCCCCGTGAACCTGCTGACGGTGGACGGGCAGCAGTATCTGCTCGCCCCGCGCGGTCACGTCCAGTGGACGCACAACATGCGGGCGGCGGGCGGCGGCGAGCTGCGCCTCGGCAAGAACGTGGACGTGTTCACCGCGACCGAGGTCGCCGACGACGACAAGGTCCCGCTGCTGCGCGCCTACCTCAAGCGCTGGAAGGCCGAGGTCGGGGTCTTCTTCAACGGCGTGGGCCCCGACTCCCCCGAGGCCGATCTGCGCCGTATCGCGCCGGACCACCCCGTCTTCCTGATCACGGTCAGGAGCTGACCTCGCCGCCGGCCACCGGGCGCCGGTCGAGCGCGGTCAGCGCGCGCTGGGCCATCGGATGGGTGCGCACGATCTCGGCGAGGGAGGTCGAGCCGCGCGTGATGTCCCGGAACGCGTTCCACGCGGGCCTGAACCCGGTCAGCGCCGCGTGGAACAGGCCGGGCCGGCGTTCGAACGCCGTCATCAGACGCTTGCCGACGCTCATCTCGACGCCGAGTCCCGCCTTGATCGCGAACGCGTAGTTCAGGGCCTGGCGCCGGGTGTCCACCGCGTCGTGCGCCTCGGCGATCCGCACCGCCCACTCCCCCGCGAGCCGCCCCGAGCGCAGCGCGAACGAGATGCCCTCGCGGGTCCACGGCTCCAGCAGCCCCGCCGCGTCCCCGCACACCAGCACCCGCCCGCGGGACAGCGGCGAGTCGTCGGCCCGGCACCGGGTCAGGTGGCCGGAGGAGACGCTCGGATCGAACCCGGCAAGGCCGAGCCGTCCGACGAACTCCTCCAAGTACCGCTTGGTGGCCGCGCCTTCACCGCGCGCCGAGATCACTCCGACGGTGAGCGTGTCCCCCTTGGGGAACACCCATCCGTAACTGCCGGGGATCGGACCCCAGTCGATGAGCACCCGTCCCTTCCAGTCCTCCGCGACGGTCTCCGGCACCGGGATCTCCGCCTCCAGACCGAGATCCACCTGGTCGAGCTTCACCCCGACGTGCGCCCCTATCCGGCTGGCGCTGCCGTCCGCGCCCACCACGGCCCGCGCGAGCAGCGTCTCGCCGCCCTGCAGGAACACGGCGACCGTACGCCGGTCCGGCACCGCCGAGCCGTGCTGTTCCACGCGCTGCACGGTGACACCGGTGCGCAGCTCGGTGCCGGCCTTCTGCGCGTGCTCGACCAGCTGCTGGTCGAACTCGGGCCGGTTGATCAGGCCGAACAGCATCTGCTTGGAGCGCCGGGTGCGGGTGAAGCGCCCGTTGTTCGAGAACGTCACCGCGTGCACCCGGTCCCGCAGCGGCAGCTCGAAGCCGGGCGGCAGAGCGTCGCGCGAGGGGCCGATGATCCCACCGCCGCACGTCTTGTAGCGCGGCAGCTCCGCCTTCTCCAGCAGCAGGACGCTGCGTCCCGCGACCGCCGCCGCGTAGGCGGCCGAGGCCCCCGCGGGTCCCGCGCCCACCACGACGACGTCCCACACCCGCTGCACGTCGTCCGCCGAAGAGTTCTCGCTGCTCACGATGGTCTACTGCTCCCGATCAAGCCGCTGCCGCACCTGTCCCCCGCATCCTACGGCGGACATCACCGCAGGCCGCTGTGGGAGGATCCCGATATCCACACGTACAACGTCGCACCCACAAGGAGCGTGCCCATGTCGTCGAATCCGGTCGCCGAGACCGTCGCCTCGCTGATACCGAGGGCGCAGGCGGAGCTCGCCGAACTGGTGGCGTTCAAGTCGGTTGCGGACTTCGAGCAGTTCCCCAGGAGCGAGAGCGAGGGCGCCGCGAACTGGGTCGCCGACGCGCTGAGGGCCGAGGGGTTCCAGGACGTCGCCCTCCTCGACACCCCCGACGGCACCCAGTCCGTGTACGGCCACCTGCCCGGCCCCGAGGGCGCCAGGACCGTTTTGCTCTACGCCCACTACGACGTCCAGCCGCCGCTGGACGAGGCCGCCTGGACCACCCCGCCCTTCGAGCTGACCGAGCGCGACGGCCGCTGGTACGGGCGTGGCGCCGCCGACTGCAAGGGCGGTGTGATCATGCACCTGCTCGCGCTGCGCGCCCTGAAGGCCAACGGCGGCGTGCCGGTGCACATCAAGGTGATCGCCGAGGGCTCGGAGGAGATGGGCACGGGCGGTCTGGAGCGGTACGCCGAGGCCCACCCCGACCTGCTGGCCGCCGACACCATCGTCATCGGCGACGCGGGCAACTTCCGGGTGGGCCTGCCGACGGTCACCTCCACGCTGCGCGGCATGACCCTGGTCCGCATCCAGATCGACACCCTCCGCGGCAACCTTCACTCCGGCCAGTTCGGCGGCGCCGCCCCGGACGCCCTGGCCGCGCTGATCCGCGTACTGGACTCGCTGCGCGCGGAGGACGGTTCGACCACCGTCGACGGGCTCGCCCCCGAAACCCGCTGGGAGGGCCTGCAGTACGACGAGGAGCAGTTCCGCCAGGACGCCAAGGTGCTGGACGGTGTGCAGCTGATCGGCTCCGGCCCGGTCGCCGACCGCATCTGGGCGCGCCCGGCGGTCACGGTCCTCGGCATCGACTGCCCGCCCGTCGTCGGCGCCACCCCGTCGGTGCAGGCGGGCGCCCGCGCCCTGGTCAGCCTGCGGGTGCCGCCGGGCGTCGACGCGGCCGAGGCCACCAAGCTGCTGCAGGCCCACCTGGAGGCGCACACCCCGTGGGGCGCCCGGGTGAGCACCGAACAGGTCGGCCAGGGCCAGCCGTTCAGCGCCGACACCACCAGCCCGGCGTACGCGGCGATGGCCGAGGCCATGGCGGTCGCCTACCCCGGCCAGGAGATGCAGTACGCCGGCCAGGGCGGCTCGATCCCCCTGTGCAACACCCTCGCCGCCCTCTACCCGCAGGCGGAGATCCTCCTGATCGGCCTGAGCGAGCCGGAGGCCCAGATCCACGCGGTGAACGAGAGCGTCTCGCCCGAGGAACTGGAGCGGCTGTCGGTGGCGGAGGCCCTGTTCCTCCAGAACTACGCCGCGAGCTGACGGCACTGCAGCGCGGAAAGGGCCCTCGCCCACGGGCGGGGGCCTTTCCGTGTCCGTTCACGACCGTGTGGCAGTCCCGCACCGCGGCAGAGAGTCGTTCTTCCTGCCGGATGAGCTCATCGACCGCGCCTGCCACGTACGCAAGCCGGAAGCCGCGGCCCCGCCGTGGCCTCCCGGTCGCACCCCCTGAACTACCCCTCTGCGGCTGCGCCGGTGAGGGTGACGAGTGCTGTGGTGCCGGTCACCTTGAGGGCCTCGTCGGGAGTGTCGGTGATCAGGGCCGCGTCGAAGCGGTCGAGGACCAGGCCGCAGGCCTCCAAAACCGCGGAGCCGTCCAGTACGACCGCGAGCAGCGTCGTCTCAGCGAGAGCGGAGAGCGCCACCCGGTCCCGTACGATCTCGACCTGCGCGGTGGCCCGTCCGCGCCGGACCATCACGTTGAAGTCGACGAGCGGACCGCCCAACAGCCGGCAGTCGGTGGCGGCCTCCCCGGGGAAGGGGAAGGGGACGTACTGCTCGGCCACGGTGTGCGAGGCGCCGTCGACGGTCAGCACCATGCCGGGGCCCTCGACCAGGGTGATGATCCGGTCGACACCTTCGAAGCGGGAGAACGGTCCCGGCTCGGCCACGTCGGCGAGACTCACCCGCCACACGAAGTCCGACATCCCTGCCCGGCTGGGGGAAGAGGCGACCTCGCGGGTCAGTCCGCCCCCGTTCCTCCATGGCACGGCCGGGCGCTCGTCCGCTCTCAGAACGCGCACCGTCATCTCACACTCCTCCTCGTCGAAGAACCGCGTCGGCGGGCACGTCTGCACCGATCACCCGGCCCGGCACCAGGATAGGCAAGCCCATGAACGCCATGGGCTACGCGATCAAGGCGTCGCCGGTCGCCTACCGGGTCACCGAGTTCTCGCGGCTTCGCCGTGCCGGCCTCAAGTTCGCGCTGTCTGGCGGCGAGTGCCCTCGCCAGCATCCTGGCCCGGTAGGGGTTCGCCGTGCTGAGGGCCTTCGCCACGGCCACGGCCTCGTCCAGCAGGGCCAGCCGTCGCTCGGGCAACTCCCGCACCAGGGGTGAGCCGCTCTCCTCCACCAGGACGTACACCAGCTTCGATCCGTACACCTCCGGCTCGACCTGCGTGGGCAGTCGGTAGATCCACAGTCCCTCGACACCCCGCACCACCCGCCGGTTGGCACTGAGCAGCCGGACTTTTGCCGGCACAACCATGTCCCGGTCCATCGATCCCCTTCGTCCCGTCCCTCCCCGACCGGTGCGTGTCACACGGCGAGACAGCACGGCGAACGCACCGGCAGCCGATGACGGTTGCCGGCACGTGGGCCGGAGAGTGGATGACGACGAGTCTGCGGGTGCGGCACCATCCGCCACAAGGCCGAACGGGCGTGCGCTACCTCCTACCGAAAGCATCTCCGACCAGGCATGATGGACCTGACACTCGCTCAGACCTCGTCCGCCGACAGGCGGTCACGATCGCACACGCCAGGACGGCACTTCAGCGATCGGCAGACACGCAGCCGCCGCCACCCTGACCATGGAGGTCATGTCCTCCGCCGCGCGCCGCGCCGTCCACACCGACCTCGCCACCACCCTTTCCCTTCTCAGCGACCACGAACTGACGGGCCTCCTGGCCTCGGGGACCCCCGCGGGCGTCGGCATCGGCGGGCGTCGTCTGCTGGTCGAGGTGGACGGCAGCCGGGTCTTCGTGAAGCGGGTGCCGCTCACGGACGTCGAGTTGCTGCCCGGGAACACGCGGTCCACGGCGAACCTGTTCGAGCTGCCGGCCTTCTGCCATTACGGAACCGGCCGCAGCCCCGGCTTCGGCGCCTGGCGCGAGCTGGCCGTGCACGCGATGACGACGAACTGGGTGCTCTCCGACCGCTTCCCCGGCTTCCCTCTGATGCACCACTGGCGGGTGCTGCCGGATGCCGTCCAGCCACTCCCTGCTGAACTGGCCGACGTGGAACGGACGGTGGGCCACTGCGGCGGCTCCGGACAGGTCCGTGAGCGCCTTGAGGCCCTGCGCACTTCGTCCGCGAGTCTGACCCTGTTCCTGGAGTACTTCCCGTACACCCTCCACGACTGGCTCGACACACAGGTGCGCACCGTCGACTCGGACCGGATCTGCACCCAGGTGGACGAGTGGCTGGGCGCGCTCACCGGCTTCCTGCGCGAAGGCCGACTCCTGCACTTCGACGCCCACTTCCAGAACGTCCTCACCGACGGCGAGGAGTTCTTCCTGGCGGACTACGGGCTCGCGTTCAGTTCCCGGTTCCGGCTGTCCCGGCCGGAGCGCGCCTTCTTCGACCGGCATCGCGACTACGACCTCGTCTACAGCCGCGCCCACCTGGTGAACTGGCTCGTCACCGCCCTGTACGGGTACGACAGACAGGAGCGGGAGGCCTTCGTACGCGCCTGCGCGGTCGGGGCGCACCCCGACGGCGTCCCCGAGGCCGCCGCCGCGATCATCAAGCGTGATGCGGCACTCACCGCCGTCGTCAACGGCTTCCTCGGCCGCCTGCGCACGGAGAGCGGGCAGACCCCCTACCCGTACGAGGAACTGCGCCTCGCCTACAACAGCTCCACGTTCTCCGCGTAGTGGCAGGCGACCGGGTTCCGGCCGCTTGTGCGGGCTACGCCGACGGCAAGGACGAGGTGCGCCAACTGCTGCGCCGGTCGGCCTCGACCCCGAAACCGAACTGACCGGACTGGGCAGACGCCGGATGCGACCGCTGCGCCGCGAACTGCAGATCGTCTCCCAGGACCCGTACGCCTCCCTCGACCCGCGCATCACCGTCCATGAGATCGTCGCCGAACCCCTGCACGGACTCGCCGACGCGGCGGCGTACGACGCCCCGGGACATGACCGGGAAGTGCTCGACGAGGACGCGGACCTGGAGGGCCGGTTCGCCGCCACCGTGGCCGGACAGCGGGGGCAGGGCCGTGGCCTGGGCGAGGGCCAGGAACCACCTCCGCCGTCAGCCGACCGGGACGCCCGCTTCCAGATACAGCGCCGCCCCGCGCTCGCGCGCCCGCAGGGCCCAGCGCAGCCGCTCGTAGCGCACCGGCGGCAGCAGGTCCGCGGCCTCCTCCTCGGTGGCGAACCGCCAGTCGCGCAGCTCGGGCCCGGGCAGCAGGAGCCGTGCGGCCTCGGTGGAGTCGAGGCGGCCGCCGTCGAAGAGGAGGCGCAGTCCGCCGTAGCCGGGCGGTGCGGGGGCCTCCCAGTCGACGACCAGAAGGCGGGGGACCTCGTCGAGGTGGATGCCGGTCTCCTCGACGACCTCGCGCATGCCGGCGCGGGCGGGCGCCTCGCCGGGCTCGACGACACCGCCGGGGAACTCCCAGCCGGCCTTGTAGGTGGGGTCCACGAGGAGGACGCGGTCCTGCTCGTCGAAGAGGAGGACGCCGGCGGCGAGCGTCTCGGCGGTGGGTTCGGGGGTTTGCACTATGTCACATACCACCACCTCCCCCGTGCTGACGGCCTCGGCGATACGGAGCGCACTCTCGTACGGAGTGAGGGTCCCGGTGTCGACGGGATAGGCATCGGCGGTGAGCCAGGAGGCGAGTGCGGCACGGTACGGCTCGATGTGGTCGTACGACCACTGCCGTACCCGCATCTCGCCGTCCGGCAGGTCGGGCGGCACCTCCCGGCCGGCTATTCGCTCCCGCAGGATCGTTTCCGCCGGGGCGAGGAGCACATGCCGGACAGAGATACGGCGCGCCGCGAGGCCGCCGAAGATCTCGTCACGGTACTCCTGGCGCAGCAGGGTCATCGGAACCACCAGGGTTCCACCCAGTTCGGCGAGCATTGCGGCCGCCGTGTCGATCACGAGACGTCGCCAGATCGGCAGGTCCTGGTAGTCGCCGACCTCGGCGAGGTGTTTGGGCGGCAGCAGGTGCGTGAGCGCTGCGCCGATCACCTCGGGGTCGAAGAGCGTGCTGTTCGGGATCAGCTCGATCAGTTCCCGTGCGGTGGTGGTCTTCCCCGCACCGAACGCGCCGTTGATCCAGACGACGGTCACAGGTCCCCCTCTTCTATTGGCCCCCTGAGGCTTGCCCGCTCCACCCTGCCACGGAAACCAGCCCCAGTTGAGGGCGCACAAAAGGGGGCGCC
>NZ_JBFBBE010000010.1:59220-165616 GCF_040682555.1 Streptomyces sp. NPDC051172 | reverse complement strand
CGGGAAGCCTGCTTCGAGATGAGGACTCCCACCCACTTGATGGGGTAAGGCTCCCAGTAGACGACTGGGTTGATAGGCCGGATCTGGAAGCACCGTAAGGTGTGGAGGTGACCGGTACTAATAGGCCGAGGGCTTGTCCTCAGTTGCTCGCGTCCACTGTGTTAGTTCTGAGGCAACGACTGTGTTTTTCCGGTCGTAACTTCATAGTGTTTCGGTGGTTATAGCGTGAGGGAAACGCCCGGTTACATTCCGAACCCGGAAGCTAAGCCTTACAGCGCCGATGGTACTGCAGGGGGGACCCTGTGGGAGAGTAGGACGCCGCCGAACAATTGTTGAGGAAACCCCCGTACCGTTTATTCGGTACGGGGGTTTTCTGCGTTTGGGCTACCGTGGCCTGCATGAACTACAAGGTCCGTTCCATACGCGCCGACGAGTGGCCCCGGGCGAAGGCGCTGCGACTTGCCTCGCTGCAAGATCCCGTAGCGCATCTCGCCTTTCTGGAAACCTACGAGCAAGCGATCGCGCGCCCGGATTCCTTCTGGCAGGAGCGTGCGGCCGGCGCCGCCGAGGGCGCGTCCGGGGCGCAGCAGATCATTGCCGAGGGGCCCGATGGGGAGTGGGTCGGGACGTTGGTCGTGCTGGTCGAGGAGGCCGGGTCGACCGACTGGGCCGGGTTTCCAGTGGAGCGGAAGCAGGGCCATGTCGTAGGCGTGTTCGTGCAGCGGGAGTGTCGGGGGATCGGGCTCACCGAAGTGCTCTTCGATGCCGGGCTGGACTGGGCCTGGGCGCAGGGCGTGGAGCGGGTGCGGCTCATCGTGCACGAGGAGAACGGGCGGGCTCAGCGGTTCTATCGGAAGGTCGGGTTCGCGCCGACCGGGGTGACCGTGCCGTTGGAGGAGAGGCCGGGGGAGTCCGAGTTGGAGTTCGCCCTGGTGCGGGACGAGGTCGGCTGACCGCTACACCGGCAGTTCGTCGTGCGGCCAGCGGGCTCGGCCCTGTTCGCGAGAGCGGAGCAGGGCCAGGGTCGGCAGGCCCCGGTCCGCTCCTGTGGCCAGCAGCTCCGGGAGCTGGGGAAGCGGGGCCACAGCTGCGACGTCGTCGAGGACGAGGGTGAGTGGTGGGTCGAGGCGACCGGAGGATGACCGTTCGGCCATGTGCCGGCCACGCTCGACCACGCTTGAGACGAGGGCCGTCAGAAGGGGCATCGCGCCCGGGTTGCTTCTGGGGTCCTCGATGGATTCCCCCACCACATAAAGCGTGCCCCCTTCATGGACGAAGGAATCCAAGGTGAGGGCATCTGTTCGGTTGGGTGTGCAGGCCTCGCGGATGTTGACCGTGAACAGGGCGGAGAGCGCTCGGCTGGTCAACTCCTGGGCCATGTCCCGACGTTCGGGGTGTGCGGTGAGCGCGGCCTCGAGTTCGCCCGCGGAGCCGGGGGCCGCCTTGGGGTTCGTACGCAGGATGCGGACCGCGTCCTGGACCTGGGCGCCCTGGGCCCAGCGGTGGACGTGGCGGATGGTGCGGCCGTCGACGGCGGCGGCGTGCACATAGCTGCGCAGGAGCGTTTCGGCTGTCGCCGTCAGGGCCTGGTCGAGTTTGGCCGTGGGGCGGATCGGGGCGAGGAGGGCGGCGGCTCTCGCCGTGGCTGTCTGCTTGTCCTCGCAGCCTGTGGTGGGGGACCAGTGGAGGCGGGCCGGGGTGTCGCAGAGGTGGGCGGGGTCGTAGAGGAGTACGGGGCCCAGTTTTGCCCTGGCGTCCTTGGTGTCCGACCAGATCGCAGGGTTCGAGGTGATGACGAGGGCAGGGCCTTCCGCGTCACGTACGGCCTGGGTCGCGGTCGCCTGGCGGTTTTCTCTGGGGGCTACGACGAGATTCTCCCGACTGCCGGCCGCTCCGCCCAGCGGCGTCCGGTCCTCGGCGAACAGGGAGGGTGAGGGCTCGGGGGTGGGTGCCGGTTCCTGGAGGAGTTCCGTCGGCTGTGGTTCGGGCGGTGCCGTCCTCGGGGTCGGGACCTCGTAGTGCGTCGGCGTCGGCTCGGGCGTGGGTCCCTGGAGTGGCGTGCGTCGCTTCAGGCGGCCTGCGCGCCAGCGCGCGAACGTGCCCATCGCGAACACCGTCAGTACGAACAGCACCATCAACTGGCCGATGAACAGGCCCCAGAACAGGCCGTAGCCGGAGAGCTGGGTGGCCGGGGTCTCGGGCCAGGCGCCCGGGATGTCGTGCGGTTGGCCGATGAGGTGGCGCATGGCCGTGGGGGTGCGGGTGAAGATGACGCCGGCCGGCCAGCTGCCCTTGGCGAACAGGCCGGCGAGGCCCGTGGCCGTCCACACCAGCAGGGTCATGCCGAGGAGGAAGGCGAGTATGCCGAGCAGGAGCCCGTCCGGGATGCCGCCCTGCCCGTCCCGGGGGTCTCTTCGCCGGTCGTCCGGTCTCACCACGTCCCGCCTCCCCTGCTATGCCACCGTCGACTCGGACGGCCCCTCGAAGTCGCTCAGGTGCTGTTCCACGAAGGCTGCCGCGCGTTCCTCCGCCTCCAGTTCGGCGGCGCGCAGGGCGTCGTCTCTCAGGTCGCGTTCGGCGGACGACTCCGTCATGGCGCGGTCGGTGAAGACCAGTGGGCGTTCCGTCTCGGTGATCAGGTGTTTGACGACCTGGACGTTGCCGTTGACGTCCCAGACGGCGATGCCGGGGGTGAGGGTGGGGATGATCTCCACCGCCCAGCGGGGGAGGCCCAGGACGCGGCCCGTCGCCCGGGCCTCGTCGGCTTTCTGGGCGTAGATCGTCCTCGTGGACGCCATCTTGAGGATGGCCGCGGCTTCCTTCGCCGCCGCGCCGTCGACGACGTCCGACAGGTGGTGCACCACCGCCACGAAGGACAGACCGAGTCGGCGGCCGAACTTCAGCAGCCGCTGGAACAGCTGGGCGACGAAGGGGCTGTTGATGATGTGCCAGGCCTCCTCGACCAGGAAGATGCGCTTCTTCCGGTCGGGGCGGATCCAGGTGTGTTCCAGCCATACGCCGACGATCGCCATCAGGATCGGCATGGCGATGGAGTTGCGGTCGATGTGGGACAAATCGAACACAATGAGGGGTGCGTCGAGGTCGATGCCGACGGTGGTCGGGCCGTCGAACATGCCGCGGAGGTCACCGTCGACCAGACGGTCGAGGACCAGCGCCACGTCCAGGCCCCAGGCCCGTACGTCCTCTATGGCGACGTTCATCGCCTCGGCCGACTCGGGCTCGGGGTGGCGTAGCTGCTCGACGATGTCGGTGAGGACCGGCTGGCGTTCGACGATCGTCTCGTTGACGTAGGCGTGCGCGACCTTGAGGGCGAAGCCGGAGCGTTCGTCCAGGCCGTGGCCCATCGCGACCTCGATGATCGTCCGGAGCAGGGCGAGCTGGCCGGTCGTCGTGATCGACGGGTCGAGGGGGTTGAGGCGGATGCCGTGGTCCAGGGCCGCGGCCGGGTCCAGGCGGATGGGTGTTATCCCCAGCTCTTCCGCGATCAGGTTCCACTCGCCGACGCCGTCCTCGCCCTGGGCGTCGAGGACGACGACCTGGCGGTCGCGGAAGCGCAGCTGACGTAGGACGTAGGTCTTCTCCAGGGCCGACTTGCCGTTGCCGGACTCGCCGAGGACCAGCCAGTGCGGGGCCGGGAGCTGCTGGCCGTACAGCTGGAAGGGGTCGTAGATGTAGCCCTTGCCGGAGTAGACCTCGCGGCCGATGATCACGCCTGAGTCGCCGAGGCCCGGGGCGGCGGTCGGCAGGTAGACCGCCTGGGCCTGGCCCGTGGAGGTGCGTACGGGCAGGCGGGTCGTCTCGACCTTCCCGAACAGGAAGGACGTGAAGGCGTCGGTCAGGACGGACAGCGGATCCCGCATCAGAACTCAGCCCCTACCTTCGGATGCCGGTGGCGAACGGGAGCGTGTTCACGAAGGCGCGATGGTGTTCCCGGTCGCACCACTCCAGCTTCAGGTACGACTTTCCGGCCGAGGCGCGGATGGTCCGCTTGTCGCGGGCGAGGGCCTCGGGGGAGCGGGAGGAGACGGTGATGTAGCCGACCAGGTTCACGCCGGCCGCGCCGCTCGCCAGGTCCTCGCCGCGCTGGTCCAGGCGGTTGTGGGCGGCGATGTCACGGGGGTCGAC
The DNA here is from genome assembly GCF_040682555.1 of Streptomyces sp. NPDC051172. NCBI lineage: Bacteria > Bacillati > Actinomycetota > Actinomycetes > Kitasatosporales > Streptomycetaceae > Streptomyces > Streptomyces sp. NPDC051172. Next base: position 161,470 of record NZ_JBFBBE010000010.1, on the reverse strand, counting down.
CGTGCGGTTCATCTTGGCGGCCCGGGAGGCCTCGGCCACGTCGTTGGTCTTCTCGGTGAGCATGCGTTCGATGGCCACCTCGGTGGGTTCGAGATCCATCGTGACGGCGACCGTTCGGATGACGTCCGGGGTGTGGACGAGGAGCGGGGCCAGGAAGTTGACGCCGACGGGTGTCATCGGCCACTCCTTCACCCAGGCCGTGGCGTGGCACCAGGGCGCGCGGGTGGAGGACTCCCGGGTCTTGGCCTGGAGGTACGTCGGCTCCATGGCGTCCAGTTCGGCCGGCCAGGCGTTGCGCTTGGTCATCGCCTGGATGTGGTCGATCGGGTGGTCCGGGTCGTACATGGAGTGGATGAGGGAAGCGAGTCGGCCCTGCCCGAGGGGCTGGCGGACACGGATGTCGGCCTCCTGGAGGCGCGAGCAGATGTCGGTGAGCTCGCGGGCCATGACGACCGCGAGACCGGCGTCCCGGTCCACCTTGCGGCCGTTCTGGGGGCGGGCGGCGCGTGCCATGGCCTGTGCCTCGGCCGCGAGGTCGCGGGTGAAGTGCATGCAGGCGACGAGGTAGGCGCGGTGCTGCTCGCTGCTCGTCGACACCATCGACTGCAGTTGGTCGTACGACTGCTGCAGCCAGCCCGGCGACTTCTCGTCCCCGCGGATGGCGACGTCCTTGGCGTGGGCGTCGGGGTCGGCGGGGAGGGTGCGGGCGAGCATCTGTAGGCGGGTGACGAAGCCGTCCCCGTTGGCGACGTGCTTGAGGAGCGTGCCGAAGCGGTCGACCAGGGCTTCCTGGTCCTCCGAGTCGCGCAGACCGACGCCGGGGCCCTCGATCTCGATGGCCGCTGTCACCGTGCGGCGGTCCGCGTGGAGCAGTACGGCGATCTCGTCCGGTCCGAAGGGGGCGGCCAGCCAGTTGATACGGCCGATCCCGGGGGGCGGGCCGATTTCGACCTCGCGTCCGTCGAGCCGGGTACCGGCCTCGATGACACCGCTGCGGTAGACGGTGCCCTTCTTCAGGGTGCGCTTGTAACTGCGGTTGATCTCGAACCACTTGTAGAACGTGCGGTGCTTGTACGGCACGTAGACCGCCATCAGCGCCAGCAGCGGGAAGCCCGTCAGCAGCACGATGCGCAGGGAGAGGACGGGGACCAGGAGCCCGCACATCATGCCGAGGAACGCGCCCACGATGATCAGCGCGATCTCGCCGGACTCGCGGTTTCGGCCGACGATCGCGTTCGGCCGGGCGCGGCCGATGAGATATGTACGGCGGGGCGTGACCGGATGGGACAGGTGGGACTCGGTCGTCAACGCCCTTCACCTCCCGTGCGGTTGGTACTGCTGTTGCGGGTGTTGCTGGCGTGCGGGGTGTTCACCGGGCTCGACGAACGGGGTGCGGGGGCGGCGGTGGGGACGGAGCCGCCGCCTCCGTTCGAGGGGCGGGTGCTGTGGGCGGCGACTCCGCCGGTGGCCGGGTTGGCCGGGCGGGGGCCTCCGTTCGAGGACGACTGGCCGCCGCCCCCGTTGTCGTTGGCGCGGGCGCTGTGCGTCTTGATGCCCTGCGCGACCATGGTCGCCGGGGAGCTGATGACCGCGGCGGCCTTGCCTTCGGCGCCGGCCATGATGCGGTTGTTGCGGCCGTTCGCGATTTCGTCGCCGAAGCCGGGGACGAAGCGGTAGATCATCCCGGAGGCGAAGATCGCGAGCAGGATGATGGCGAGGCCCGAGACGACGGCGGCCAGGGAGTCGGGGCCTCCCCCCGAGGCGAGGGCGCCGGCGAGGCCGAGGACGATGACGATCACGGGTTTGACCAGGATGACCGCGATCATGATGCCGGCCCAGCGACGGACGTGACCCCACAGGTTCTTGTCCACGAGGCCCGCGTAGACAACGACGCCGAGCAGGGCGCCGACGTACAGCAGTACGGCCCGCAGGTAGAGCTCCAGGTAGAGGACGCCCGCGGCGAGTACGGAGACCAGCGACACGATGATCAGCATGATCGGGCCGCCGCCGATGTCGTTGCCTTTGTTGAGGGCTGCGGAGAACGTGCCGAAGAACGTGTCCGTCTGGTCGCCGGTGCCTTTCGCGATGACGTCGGTGACGGCGTCGGTCGCCGATACGACGGTGTAGAGGATCAGGGGCGTGAACGCCGAGGCCAGGACCGTCAGCCAGAGGAAACCGACCGCCTCCGAGATGGCCGTCGTGAGGGGGACACCTCGGACGGCTCGCTTGGCCACCGCGAGCAGCCAGAGGACGAGGGTGAGGATGGCGGAGGCCGCGAAGACGACTGCGTACTGCTGAAGGAACTTCTGGTTGGTGAAGTCGACGTTCGCGGTTTCCTTTACGGCCTCGCTGAGCTTGTCGATGGTCCAGGAGGCGGCCTTGGCGCAGCCCTTGGCGAGGGAGGAGAGGGGGTCGAGCGTGGAGGTGGGGTCGTCATTGATCGCCCCGCCGCTCGACTTGCTGTTGTGGTCGCTCTCGCAGAGGGACCGGGCCGCTCCCTGGATGAGGCGGCAGGGGTCGCTGCTGGTGGTCGGTGACGGTGTGGGCGACGGTGCCGCGAGGGCGCGGGTCGCCAGGAGCACAGTCGCTGTATGAGCGGCCGTGATCACGGAGGCGATCTTGAGTACGCGGTGCTTACCGGGCATAGGTGAACCCTCCGTACTCCTCGACTGCGTTGGCCATCTCGTCGGCGCTGGCGGCCTTGTTGTCGCCGGGGACAGGCGCTGGACCATCTTTCTGGGAGTGCTGCACGATCTTCCAGTCACCGCCGGTCCATTCCAGTTGCATGGTGATGGTGAACCAGCTGTTCGTCACCGGGTTCGTGGACTTCTCGCCAGCGAGGCCGAGGAGGCCGCTGCACCAGACCTCGACGGTCGTGTCGTTCTCAACGGACGCGGTGACCTTGGTGCCGATCGGTGTAGTTCTCGACACGAAGGTGAAGCCAGACGGAGTGGAGCCGTCCTCGTTCAGGCCGAGGGTCTTGTTGAGCTGCGGGGTGTATGCCTTGTCCAGGGTCGACACGAAGTTCGTGATCCGGGAGGGGGTGATGACGGCCTGCAGGATCGCGTCACGCCTGGTCTTGTTGAACATGTCGGCCGAGCCGAGCGCCACCGCATAGTTCGCGGCAGCGCTCTGCGCCCCCTGCTGGTCGTGCGCGAAGCCTGCCGGAATCCCGCCCGCCGTCGTCCGCACCGGCTTCGTCCCGCTCGCAGCCGTGGACGCAGCGTCCGGCTTGCTGCCGTTCCCGCCGGCCGAAGAGGAATCGCTTCCTCCACGGTTCGCGAAGGCGATGGCGGCGATCAGTAGGACCACCACGCCCACCACCGTGATCAGGCTGCGGGACGACGAGCGGCCGCCGCGGCGGGCGCCGCCGTAGACGTCGCCGCCCCCGTCGGGCAGCCGGGTCCGGGTCTGGCCCGTGCCGCCGTAACCGCCGGAGGCCTCGTGCTCGTCTCCGAGACTCATGCCGTGTACGCCCTCTCCAGCTCGTAGACATACGACGGTAGCCGTGCTGGTTCCCGCGCGGGCGCGGAGTGGTGACTCGACATCAGGGAAACGCAACCTCAGCCGGTGGGCACGACGGGCGGGTGGGGGTGGAGGGGACCGGGCGTGCCCGGCGGGGACTGGCGGACGCGTGCCGTAAAAGGCCTGCTAGACGGCCATGCCGTACACGATGGTGAAGAGCGTGCCCAGCGAACCGATGATGAATACCCCGGTGAGACCGGCGATGATGAGGCCTTTGCCTTGTTCCGCGCTGAAGGTGTCGCGGAGCGCGGTCGCGCCGATGCGCTGCTTCGCGGCGCCCCAGACGGCGATGCCGAGGCAGAGGAGAATGGCGACGGCCATCACCACCTCGATCATGACCTTCGCCTCGTTGCCCAGGCTGCCGAAGGGGCCCCAGTCCGGAGCGATCCCGCCGATGATGGTGTTGATGTTTCCCTTGTCGGCCGCAAAGAGCATCTAAGTCACCGCCCCTGGTGGGTAGTTCCGCAGTCCCCTGCGGGTGTGCAGAGGTCAGGCTCATTCTCGCCGACAATGCTGCCTTCGTATGTCGACTTGGCGTCATTGCATGGCGGGTTTCGTACGAATAGCTGTTAGGTCACTCTGTGTATCACGGCAGGTCACGCCGGGCAATGAGGCCTGAGCGGAACCTGTGGTGGGGTTCCGTCGTTGACCCCTCTTACGACCTGAAGCGTTCCTGACGGTGGGTCGGGCGAGGGGTCGAGCCGATGTTCTCCGGGTGACGGGCGAACGGATGAAGAGTATCCGGTACGGCGAACGGGCCGCGGCTGGTGGCCGTGGCCCGCTCGTTGACGGAGGGTCAGTCGTCAGCCGGTGAAGGCGGAGACCCCCTCCGGGGTGCCCCAGCCGGTCGGGCCGTCGTACCCCGACCGGGCGGTGCACAGGTAGCTCGTGGTGCAGCTGCCGTTGTTGCCGCTGGTGACGTCGTTGAGGGCGGAGGTGCCGGCCGCCGCGTAGGGGAAGGAGGCCGGGTAGGAGGAGGACGAGGGGGTGCCGGCGAGGGCGTAGACACCCGCGATGATCGGTGAGGAGGCGCTGGTGCCGCCGAAGGTGTACCAGCCGGCGGTGATGCCGTAGGAGTCGTAGACGGAGACGCCGGTGGCGGGGTCGGCGACGGCCGAGACGTCGGAGATCGTGCGCTTGGTGCAGCCGGTGTCGGTCTGCCAGGTGGGCTTGGCGTCGTAGGAGGAGCAGCCGGAGCCGGTGGCCTCGGTGCTCGACGTCTTCCAGACGGTTTCCGTCCAGCCGCGGGTGGTGGAGGCGGCCTTGGTCAGGGCCGTGCCGCCGACGGAGGTCACGTACCGGGAGGCCGCCGGGTATTCGGCGCCGTAGCCGCTGTCGCCCGCGCTGACGGTGATGGCGACGCCCGCGTGGTTGAAGTACGAGGAGTCGTAGCTCGTGTCGGAGGAGGACTCCGAGCCGCCGTAGCTGTTGGAGACGTACTTCGCGCCGAGGCTGACCGCGCGGTTGACCGCGGTGCCCAGGTTCGCCATCGTCGCGGAGGTCGCCTCGACGAGCAGGATGTTGCAGTTCGGGCAGATGGCGGAGGCCATGTCGAGGTCGAGGGAGATCTCCTCGGCCCAGCCGCTGTCGGCGGAGGGCAGGGAGGTCGTCGAGCCGGTCTGGCTGACCTTCTTGAAGCAGCCGTTGGCGGTTGTGCAGGCGGAGAGGCCGTAGTACGAGCGGTAGGTGGCGAGGTCCGCCTCGGCGTTCGGGTCGTCGTAGGCGTCGACGATGGCGATGGTCTTGCCGGAGCCGCCCGAGGCGGCGGCGGAGGTGAGGCCGTAGGCGGACCGGAGGTCGGTGGGGCCGTAGCCGGAGGGGGTGGCGGCGTCGGCTGCCTTGGGGGTGACGCCCGTCCTTGCCGCCTGCTGCTTCTGGAAGGCGGTGAGTCCGCCGGTGACGCGGTAGGAGTTGCAGGCCAGTTCGCCCTTGTGGGCGGGGGTGGCGCAGGGGGTTGCGGTCCAGGTGACCTTGGCGGAAGCGGCGGGCTGCGCCGCCTCCGCCTGGACGGCGGTGCCGAAGCCGGCCAGGAGCAGGGCGGCCGTGGCGACCGCTGCGGTGGTGATACGACGCAGGCCGCGGCGGCCGGCCGGTCTGTCGGGGGGAGTGGAACGCATCGTGCAGCCTCCTGATGTTCCGGTGGTCCTGATGGGGGTGGAACAGGGGCGGTGCGGGTGCGTTGCCGACCCTCTCTTGTTGAGTACGCAACAACAAGAGAGGGCCGGAATACTGACTTCCGGCTTACCGAAACCGGTCTGAGGCTTTACTCAACTCACAGGCGGTTCAAGGGAGTTGCATGGGATCGGGGTTGTGCCTGGTCCGCTAGTGCGTGGCGCACCTGGGGTAGCGCGAACCCTCGACGCAGTTGTCGTAGGCGCTGTAGCTGACGTCGACCTCTTCCTCGTCGCCGCTCTTCGTGCGGACCTTCAGCTCGTACTCGGTATGGCAGCTGCGGGTCCTCTTCGTGCCCTTCTTCTTCGTCTTGCACTCGTGGTCCGTGTCCTTGCCGACGACGGTGCCGGTGACGTTCTTCGACGAGCTGCTGCAACCGGCCAGTGGCGCGGTGAGTGCGGCGACGGCGAGCAGGACTGAGAGCGTGCGCCTCATGCGGTTTTCCCCCGGGGCGTCGTGGAGCGGACGTCGACGTTCTCGGAAGATGGTGCCCGACGGGCTGTCACGTCCGAAGGCCGGGGCGTACGGGAAAACGGGCCGCGGCCGGCTGCCGTGACCCGTTTCCCTTTCCGTGCCGCCGAGGAGGCCCCACGTACTCCCTCAGCCGGCGGCTCCCCGTGACCCGACGGGGTGGTCCTGCCGCGTACTGCTGTCAGCTTGCGGTGAAGGCGCCCAGGCCCTCGGGGGTGCCCCAGCCGGTCGGGCCGTCGTAGCCCGACTTCGCGGTGCAGAAGTAGCTGGTGGAGCAGGAGCCGTTGCTGCCGCTGGTGACGTCGTTCAGCGCTGAGGTGCCGGCTGCGTTGTAGGGGTACTGCGCCGGGTAGTCGCCGGCGCCCGGGGTGCCGGCGAGGGCGTAGACCGAGGCGATGAGCGGGGAGGAGGCGCTGGTGCCGCCGTAGGTGTTCCAGCCGGTGCCGTCGGAGCCGTAGGTGTCGTAGACGGAGACACCGGTGGCGGGGTCGGCGACCGCGGAGACGTCACCGATCATGCGCTTGCTGCAGCCGGTGTCGGTCTGCCAGGACGGCTTCGCGTCGTACGAGGAGCAGCCGGAACCGGTGCCCTCCGTGCTGCTGGTGTTCCAGACGCTCTCGGTCCAGCCGCGGCTGTTGGAGGACGTCGAGAGCTTCGTGCCGCCGACTGCCGTGACGTACTTCGAGGCGGCCGGGTATTCGGCGCCGTAGCCGCTGTCGCCGGCGCTCGCGGTGATGGCGACCCCCGGGTGCTTGTAGTACGAGGAGTCGTACGTCGTGTCCGAGGAGGACTCGGAGCCGCCGTAGCTGTTGGAGACGAACTTGGCGCCGAGCTTGACGGCCTCGTTCACCGCGGTGCCCAGGTTGGCGTCGGACGCCGACTTGGCCTCGACGAGGAGGATGTTGCAGTTCGGGCAGGTCGCGCTGACCATGTCGAGGTCGAGGGAGATCTCACCGGCCCAGCCGCTGTCGGCGGTGGGCAGAGAGGTCGTGGAACCGGTCTGGCTGACCTTGGAGAAACAGCCGTTGTCCGTGGTGCAGGAGCTCAGGCCGTAGTAGTCGCGGTACGTGGCCAGGTCCGCCTCGGCGTTCGGGTCGTCGTAGGCGTCGACGATGGCGACGGTCTCGCCGGAGCCGTTGGAGGAGGCGGCGTCGGTCAGGCCGTACGCCGACTGGATGTCCGACGGGCCGTAACCGGTCGGGGTGTCGGTGGCGGCGTTCGGCTTGATGGTCTTGGGGGCGACGTCCTTGAGCGCGGCCTGCTTCTCCATGAAGGCGGTGGTGCCGCCGGTGACGCGCAGGGCGTTGCACGCGGCGTAGCCCTTCTTCGGGGCCGCGCCACAGGCCTTCGTGTACTGCACGTGCGCCTTGGCGACCTGCGCGGCGATCGCCTTGGTGCTCACCTTGTGGGCGGTCGTCGTGGTCGTGGTGGCGGCGCTCGCCTGGACGGCGGTGCCGAATCCGGCGAGGACCAGCGCTGCGGCGGCCGCGGCGGCCGAGCCGATCCGGCGCCATCTGCCGGATATGTGGGGGGAGTCGGGGGTGGTCGTACGCAACGTACAGCCTCCTGGAAGTGGTGGGCAGAGGCCTGCGGTGGGGGGACTGCCGGGTGTTCTCGGCAGGGGCGGCGACCCGCGTAGACCATCGCTTGTTGAGTACGCGACAAACAAGGCAGTTTCGGAATTCTGACTTCCGTATTACTGAAGGGGGTTGGCGGATTGCTGCTCAATGGCGGTGCGATGGAGGGGGGTTGGGGGTGGCTTGACTTCGCGCACAGTATTCGGACAGGTGGGAGACAGGTTTACGCGCGTCACTTCCCGGGTGCTGCCGCCGCCGGCCGGGCGGGGCGGTGGTCAAGTCTGCGTCATGTGGCATCGGCGGCTGAGAGGGCGGGAGTTGCCCGACGTATGTAGTGGGCATGTGGATGACGACCCCGAAGAGGGGCAACCCTGTGATCCAGCACCGCATCGTCCTCGCTTCGGCCGCGGGCCTCGTCTGCGCTTTCCTGCTGGCGGCGTGCGACTCCATGAGCGGCGGCGCCTCCGGTGCGAGCGCTGCCGGCGTCGCGCCGGTCACGTCGGCTCCGGCGACCTCGGCACCGGCGACCTCGGCACCGGTCGGCGGTGAGGCGTCCGGGAGCGGACAGGTGGCCTCGACCACCACGTTGAGGGTCGAGGCCGTGAAGGGCGGGGGCAGCGTCGTCACCGACGGGAAGGGGGCGACCCTCTACCGCTACGACAAGGACCGGCCGAATCCGTCGCGGTGGACGTGCGCCGGTGCCTGCGTGAAGACGTGGATTCCGGTCATCGTGTCGGACTCCGTGCAGACGGTGGGCGTCGACAAGAGCCTGCTCGGTACGGTCCATCGCCACGGCAGGAAGCAACTCACCCTGGGCGGATGGCCGTTGTACCGGTATGTGGGTGATACGGGGGCCGGGCAGCTGAACGGTCAGGGGAGGGGCGGGCAGTGGTATGCGGTCACTCCGGCCGGGGGCAAGGCCGATGTGACCGGCTGAGCGTCATGTCGTTGCGGCAGGCAGGGCGCCTGCGTGTGCCTCCGCCTTGGCCTCGCGTACGCCGCGCAACGCACCGGACCAGGCGATGACCTGGTCGAGCATGCCGCAGACCGCGGCGGTGAGGCCCTCCGCCGGGACGAAGGAGCCGGTCGCGAACGCGGGTATCAGGGCGATGGCGGGTTGAGTGCGGACCGTGGCCGTCTGGAGCTCGGCGAGCACGAGCCGCAGCGCCTCGGCGGCTCGAACGCCCGCGGCCCAGCCGCCGTAGCTGATGATGCCGGCGGCCTTGTCGTTCCACTCCCGGTAGACGTAGTCCAGCGCGTTCTTGAGTGCGCCGGGGAAGGAGTGGTTGTACTCCGGGACGAGGAACACGAAGCCGTCGAAGTCGTCGATCAGTGCGGACCAGGCGCGGGTGTGCGGGTGCTCGTACCGCTGGTGGATCGGATTTCCGCCCTCGTCGAGGTTGCCGAGGCGGTGGTGGGCGAGGTCGATGAGCTCGTAGTCGGCGCCGCCGTGGGCGCGCGCCGTGTCGAGCACCCAGGAGGCGATCGGCTCGCCCCGGCGTCCGGGGCGGGTGGTGCCGAGGATGATGCCGATGCGGAGTGCCATGGAGTTCCTTCCAAAGGAGTTGACGTGTCAACTCTAGAAGGGGGTGAGTTGACACGTCAACACCCCTGGCTCGGTATGCTGCCCGTCATGGCTCAGATGCGCACGCTGGAACCCGAGGAGTGGGAGTTCTGGGACACCTGGATGCGCGCGCAACGCCTGCTCACCCGGGAGCTCGAACGCGGTCTCCAGCGTGACTGCGGCATCTCGAAGGCCGAGTTCAGCGTGCTGGTGACGCTCTGGCAGGCCCCCGGCCGCGAGATGCGCGTCGGCGAGCTCTCCGAGTCGCTCGACTGGGAGAAGAGCCGCGTCTCGCACCAGCTGACGCGCATGGAGAACCGCGGCTTCGTGGAGCGGACCGAGCACGGCGCCGGTGGCCGCCGTACCGGGATCGGGCTGACCGACAAGGGGCGCGGCGCCGTGCAGAGCGCCGTCCTCGTGCACGCGGGAAACATCCGCCGCTACTTCCTCGACACGCTCACGCCTCAGCACGCCGAGGCCTTGCGGGCCTGGAGCGGGCAGCTGATCGAGCGCATCGAGCCGCCCGGCAGCGGGACCGCCGACGACGCCGGGTAGGACACGGCCAGGACTGTGTTGCGGGCCGAATGTCAGTCCGGTGGCCTAACGTGATGGTGTGGGTTCGGAGAGTGAAGGGAGGGTGTTGTGGCGAAAGCGGAGCCGCGGTACAGGGAGATTGCACCGGCGTGGCTGGGGCGTGACGCGGAGGCGGAGTCGGCGGCCGCACCGTACGGTGGTGGGGACGCCGAAGCGGTGGAGAGACGGAGGCAACGAGCCATGTCCGTGTCGCCGGGCGCCCTGCCCCGTACGCGACCCCGGCACCCGGGTGTCGCGTACGGCGCTTCTGCGCGCGATCCGCAGCCGCAGGGAGGACCGTTCACGGAGCGATCCAAGTGAACGCCAGACCTCTTTCTCACCTTCGTGGGCCACAGTGGACGCCGATGAAGCGCATCCCACGCATCAGCAGGCGTATGACCAGTCCCCTGTGCGCTGCTGTCGTGCTCCTCGTGCCGGCGCTCACCTCCGCTTCCCTCGCCAATGCGGACGACGGGCCGGGGCCCCTCGGGGTGACCGTTGTGGCGGCGGACAACGCGCAGTCCAGGAAGGTCGGAGCCCTCTTCGACGCCGACCGGCGATCCTCGCTCGCCGGCGGGCACTTCTGCACCGCCTCCGTCGTGTACAGCCCGCATCGCAACCTCATCGTCACGGCGGCCCACTGCCTCAACGGGAGCAAGGACGGGGACCTCATCTTCGTGCCGGGGTACCGGGGCGGGCAGGCGCCGTACGGGACGTGGACGGTGCGGAAGGCGTTCCTGCCCGACGGGTGGGCCAAGGGGCAGCACGAGGACAGTGACGTCGCCTTCGCCGTCGTCGAGAACAAGAGCGGGAAGAGCGTCGAGGACGCCGTCGGCGGCAACCCCTTTGTGGCCGGCACGACGACCGGGGCCACCGCCGTCACCGTCACCGGGTATCCCAGCGCCCGTGAAGTGCCCGTCAGCTGCACCAACAGACCGACCTCGCACAGCCGTACCCAGCAGCGGATCGACTGCCCCGGACTGTCAGGAGGGACGAGCGGCAGTCCCTGGGTCAACGGGGACAAGGCGGTCGTCGGGATCCTGGGCGGGCACGAGAAGGGCGGGAGCACGGACGACATCTCGTACAGCGTGGTGTTCGGAGCGGAGGCGGCCGAGTTGTATCGGGATGCGACCAACTGATGTGTCAGCGCACCGCTGGGTGCGCCGATTTGCGGCTCCGTCGCGGGGTTGGGATGTGCCGTCGATCGTCTGCAGCGCCGCCGTGGCTGGTCGCGCAGTTCCTCGCGCCCCTATCGGGGCGCCTTGATCTCCCGGAACAATGGGCGCGGCCCTAGACTGACGTGTGCTTCGGACTCCCGGGCGGTGAGGGGCGGTTGACGGTGCGTAAGGCGTGGATCGTTGCCGGCGTTGCCGTCGGCTCTGCTCTGTCCTTCGTCATGCTGCTCGTCGTCGGGGTGTACGTCGTCGCCGGGAACCTCATCAACGGGGTGGGCGGCGGTACCAAGGCCCTGGCCAAGGGGGCCGTTCCCGCCGCGTACTCGGCCATCGTGCAGAAGTGGGGCAACCTCTGCCCCGCCCTCAACCCCGCACTGCTCGCCGCCCAGCTCTACCAGGAGAGCGGGTTCAATCCGAACGCCAGGAGTGCCGCGGCCGCGGAGGGGATAGCGCAGTTCATTCCGGGCACCTGGGCCACCCAGGGCGTCGACGGCAACGGAGACGGCGTCAAGAACGTCTGGGATCCGGCGGATGCCATTCCGTCCGCCGCCTCGTACGACTGCCAGCTCGCCTCGTACGTCAAGGACGTACCCGGGAATCTGACCGAAAACATGCTCGCGTCGTACAACGCGGGGGCCTACGCGGTGATCAAGTACGGGGGCGTGCCGCCGTACAAGGAGACCCAGAACTACGTCAAGACGATCACGACGCTCGAGGAGAGCTTCGCCGCGCCCGTCAGCCGGGTGGATCCCAGCAAGCAGGCCGCGGCGGCCATCTACTACGCGCAGAAGAAGCTCGGGACGCCCTATCTGTGGGGCGGCGACGGTACCGCTGTGGACAACGGGCGTTTTGACTGCTCGGGGCTGACCAAGGCCGCGTACGAGAGTGTCGGGATCACGCTGCCGCGGGTCGCCAACGACCAGTACAACGCCGGGCCGCACCCCAAGCGTGACGAGCTGCTGCCCGGAGATCTCGTGTTCTTCTCCACGGACCCCACCGACTCCCGGGCCATCCACCATGTGGGGATCTATGTGGGCGGCGGGTACATGATCGACGCGCCGAGGACGGGTGCGGTGATCCGGTTCGACCCCATCGACACCTCCGAGTACTTCGGAGCCACGCGAGTCACCGAAGATGGCGCGAAAGCACTGCCCACCACGGTGTGAACCGAGCGTGAACCCACCCCCTGAGCTGCAGAGATGAGTCTCTCTTCGATAACGTCTGCGTGATCATTCGGTGGAGTGTGGAACGTAGTAACTGGGACCGTGCGTTCCTGTTCTCGTAGTCATCCGACAGTCATCCCGGTGGCTGTCCGCGACGTGACCTACAACCACGGGGGTGGGTAAGCGGGCGTGCGCGAGTACGTCCGGCAGCAGACGACGAAGGGGCCGCAGCACCATGGCTGGACTCGCCGAATCCGGGTCGAACCCCGACGTCGACCTGCTCTACGACATCAATGGCCTGGCCAAGGACGCGCCGCACTGGTTCGACCGGGCCGTCTCCTTCGTGGGCGAGTACGGGCTGCTGCTGGCCATGGTGCTGCTCGTGGTGTGCTGCTGGTGGTCCGTGCGGCGGCGGGCGGACGAGGACGCTGCGTCGTCTGTCGCCGCGTTGGTGTGGGCGCCCGTTGCTGCGGCGTTGGCGGTGTTGGTGAATGTGCCGATACGGGGGTTCGTCGAGCGGCCCCGGCCGTTTCGGACGCACGACGGGCTCGATGTGCTGGTGTCCGGGAAGACCGACTTCTCGTTTGTGAGCGATCACGCGACGATCACCATGGCCATGGCGGTGGGGGTGTTCGTCGCCAGCCGGAAGTTCGGGGCTGTGGGGATCGGGTTGGCGCTGCTTGAAGGGTTCTGCCGCGTTTACATGGGTGTGCACTACCCGACTGATGTGGTCGGGGGGTTCGCGCTGGGGACGGCTGTGGCGTTGCTGCTTTCGCCGGTCGCCATGCTGCTGCTGACGCCTGTGGTGAAGGCTGTTGAGGGGTCGGCTTGGGGTGGGTGGCTGGTGCGGAGCCGCGGGCGGGTTGCGGTAGGGCAGGATGCGCTGATCCCGGGGGCCCGGCAGGAAGCGGCGGAGGAGCGGGACCTGGCGGCATAGGTGCCCCGTGGGGTTGGCTGACGTACGGGGGGTTCGCTTGCCCGCGCTCGCGGGGTGCCGCTCTCTTTGGGTCGGGAGCCGCCCTTAGCGGCACGACTGCCCGCAGGCCAGGGGGCGGCTACAGGGCCTGGGGATATGTGAAGAAGCGGTTCGGGTCGTACTGCTTCTTCACTGCCGTCAGACGGGTTGCCGCATCTCCGTAGTACGCCTGGCGCCAGTCCGTCAGGGTCGGGTCCGTGTAGTTCTGGTACGCCGCGCCCGAGGCGTACGGGCGCATGGCGTTGTGGGTGTTGGTCAGCCAGGTCTGGGCCGCCCCGCCTGTGGTGCCGGCGCGCCATGACGCCAGGTACTGGGCCAGCATCCGGGAGCGGCGGTGGACGAAGGCCGTTGCCGTGGGGGAGACGCGGTTGACCGCGCCGCCCAGGGCCGTCAGCGCGATGCTGCCCGCGCCGCCCGGGACCGAGCCGACGTTCCTCAGCAGGGTCTGGATGCCCGCCGAGGAGATCGAACGGTCGAAGAAGTCCGAGCGGGCCGCGTAGGTCTCCCGGCCCAGGGCGCCCTCAGGGTTGCGGTTCGGGGTGGAGCCGGGGAGGTGGCACTGGGCCTCGGTGCGGAACGACGAGCAGCCCGCGTACGCCTCCATCGCCCCCTCGTAGGTGTGCCGCTTGAGCGTCTCGCTGCGGGCCGGTGAGCCGACCGCCGAGACCAGGCGGTCGAGGGCGTTCTGCAGTTCGCCGTAGGTGCCGATCGAGAACGCCGCGACCGACACGGTGGGCGTGCCGCCGTTCTCCAGGTGGCAGGAGGACCAGATCTCGTCGGGCTGGTCGGGGCCCCACTCCTGCCAGGCCTTCACCACGGCGGCGGCCTTCGACCAGGGCCAGGTCAGATAGGCGGAGACGGCCTGCGGGGCCGGGTGGGTCCTGAAGTGCAGTTCGGTCACGACACCGAAGTTGCCGTTGCCCGCGCCGCGCAGCGCCCAGAACAGGTCCTTGTTCTCGGTCGCGTCGGCGGTCAGCTGCTTGCCGTCCGCCGTGATCAGGGTGGCCTGCGTGAGGCTGTCGCAGGTCAGGCCGTACGCCCGGGAGACCACGCCGTGGCCGCCGCCCAGGACCAGGCCCGAGACGCCGACCGAGGGGCAGGAGCCCGCGGGTATCGTCACGCCCTTCGCGGTCAGCGCCCGGTAGACGTCGATCAGTTTGGCGCCGGCGCCGACGACGGCCTGGCCGCCGCCCACCCGGATCTGCTTCAGCTTCGACACGTCGACGATCAGCTTGCCGTTGCCGGAGGACCAACCCGCGTAGGAGTGGCCGCCGTTGCGGATCGCGACCCGGATGTCGTGGGCGCGGGCGTAGGAGAGGGTCGTCCGTATGTCGTCGGCGTGGGCGACATAGGCCACGGCCGCCGGCTTCAGGCCGTCGAAGCGGGTGTTGTACAGCTGGTGGGCCGTGGTCCAGGTGGCCTCGCCCGGGCGTATCAGGGCGCCGTCGAGGTCGCGGGAGAGCGCGGTCCAGTTCGCCGGGGCCGCCTGGGCGGACGTCGACCTGATCGCCGTACCGGAGGAAGCGGACGACGTGGAGGTGCTGGTGTCCGCGTCGGCGGAACCGCCCCTGCACGCGGCCGTGGCGACCGCGGCCAGCGCGGCGGCGCCGCCCCCTATGAACGTACGACGTTCCATGTTGCGCCCCTCCCGGATTGCTCTCGGGGAACGAGACGGCCCGCGGATCACACGGGTTCCCGCAGGAATGTCACTCCTGTGTCACCGTGGAGGGAGACACGAAGAGGGCCGGAACCTTCATGTGCCCTCCCCGTAAGCGTTCCGTGACCTAACCACACCGTCGGCAGGGGTTCACCTGTCGTTCATTTCCGGCCGTAGGCGCCTTCACCTGGTCTGCCTAATTTCGGCCTTACGCGATGTGGGTCGTGCCTCGGGGAAGGTGCGTCCTGTCGTCGCCGGGACTTAAACCTCGCACGCCGCCGAATTCAGGACGGCGGCTCCTGGAAGGAACTCTTTCAAGTGAAGCTTCAGCGCATGAATCGGCGGGCCATCGCCCTCGGTGCTCTCGCCGCGTCGAGCGCCCTGGTCCTCACGGCGTGCGGCTCGGACAACACCGGCAGCGGCAGCAGTGGTGGCAGCAGCGCCTCCTCCACCACCGGTGCCAGCAAGATCAAGTGTGACGGTGCCAAGGGCCAGCTGCTCTCCGACGGCTCGTCCGCGCAGAAGAACGCGATCGACGCGTGGGTGGCGCAGTTCTCCCAGGCCTGTGGCGTGCAGATCAACTACAAGGCCGGCGGTTCCGGTGCGGGTGTCACCTCCTTCACCCAGGGCCAGCTCGCCTTCGCGGGTTCCGACTCGGCGCTGAAGCCCGACGCCGTCGCCGCCTCGAAGAAGGTCTGCTCCGGCGGCCAGGGCATCGACCTGCCGATGGTCGGCGGCCCGATCGCGGTCGGCTACAACCTGTCCGGCGTGGACAACCTGGTCCTGGACGCCCCGACTCTCGCGAAGATCTTCGACAGCAAGATCACCAAGTGGAACGACCCGGCGATCGCCGCGCTGAACAAGGGCGTGAAGCTGCCCGACCTCAAGATCCAGGCGTTCCACCGCTCGGACGAGTCCGGCACCACGGACAACTTCACCAAGTACCTCATCGCCGCGACGCCCGACAACTGGAAGTACTCCGGCGGCAAGGCCTGGCAGGCCAAGGGCGGCCAGTCCGCCGCGCAGTCCTCCGGTGTGGCCGCCCAGGTCAAGCAGACCAACGGTGCCATCGGCTACTTCGAGCTGTCGTACGTCGGTGAGGGCGTCAAGGCCGCCAGCATCAACACCGGCGCCAGCGCCCCGGTCGCGCCCAGCAGCGACAGCGCCACCAAGGCCATCGCCGACGCCAAGGTCGTGGGCACGGGCAAGGACCTGTCGCTCAAGCTGAACTACAACACCAAGGCCGACGGCGCCTACCCGATCACCCTGGTCACGTACGAGATCGTGTGCGACAAGGGCAACAAGGCGGACACCCTGCCCGCCACCAAGGCGTTCCTGCGCTACATCGCCTCCGAGGACGGCCAGGCCCTGCTGCCGGGCCTGAAGTACGCGCCCGTCCCCGCCGACATCATCGCCAAGGTCCGCACCACCATCGAGGGCCTCAGCTGATCCGAGTGCGGTCCGGTCCCGGGCCTGAGAACCCGGGACCGGACCGCATCGTCCGGTGCACCGCCGCCACGAGCCGTACGTCCCGTACGGCTTCGCAGAGCCGCACTCCGCGTGAGGCTCCGCAGACCGGAGAACCCGATGGACACATCTACAGAGATAACCGACACGCCACCCCCCGCCCCGCAGCCCACCGCCGAACAGAAGCGCGCGGCTCGCGGCGCCACCCGACCCGGTGACCGGATCTTCCTCGGTCTCTCCCGTGGGTCGGGCATCTTCCTGTTGGTGGTCATGGCCGCGATCGCGGTCTTCCTGACCTACCGCGCCTCCCTCGCGATCAGCAAGGACCACGGCAACTTCCTCACGACCTTCGAGTGGAACGCCACGTCCATCCCGCCGGTCTTCGGCATCGCGGTCCTGGCCTTCGGCACGGTCGTCTCCTCGATCATCGCCATGGTCCTCGCCGTTCCGATCGCCGTCGCGATCGCGCTGTTCCTCACGCACTACGCCCCGCGTCGGCTGAGCGGTCCCATCTCGTATGTGATCGACCTGCTCGCCGCCGTGCCGTCCATCGTGTACGGCCTCTGGGGCGCCCTGATCCTCGTACCGCACATGAACGGCCTCTACGGCTGGCTGAACGACTACTTCGGCTGGACCGGCATCTTCTCGTGGGACGGCGGTGCGCCGCGCTCGATGCTCACCGTCGGCATCCTGCTCGCGATCATGATCCTGCCGATCATCACCAACGTGAGCCGCGAGGTCTTCCGCCAGGTCCCGCAGATGCACGAGGAGGCGGCTCTCGCCCTCGGTGCCACGCGCTGGGAGGTCATCCGCATGTCGGTGCTGCCCTTCGGCCGCTCCGGTGTGATCTCCGCCTCGATGCTCGGCCTCGGCCGTGCGCTCGGCGAGACGATGGCCGTCGCCACCGTGCTCTCCCCGGACTTCCTCATCCACGGCAGCCTGCTCAACCCGGGCGGCGGCACCTTCGCCCAGAACATCGCCTCCAAGTTCGGTGAGGCGACGGAGCAGGGCCGGGACGCGCTCATCGCCTCCGGTCTGGTCCTGTTCGTCATCACCCTGCTGGTCAACGGCGCGGCCCGCATGATCATCGCCCGCCGCAAGGAGTACTCGGGGGCCAACGCATGAGCCACAGCGCCAACGCCGCCATCGCCGAAAGGCCCGCCAGCACGCTGCGCGGTGCCAGCCTGCCGAAGTGGTCGCCCTGGGCGATCGCCGCCGGCTCCGTGGCCGTGGCCATCGGTATCGGCCTCGCCGCCGGCCTCGACAGCAAGGTCCAGTGGGGCCTGATCGCCGGGCTGATCTTCCTCGTCGCCACGTACGTCATCGCCGCGAGCGTCGAGGGACGTCGTCAGGCCAAGGACCGCATCGCGACCGGCCTGGTCTGGGTGGCCTTCCTCGTCGCAGTCGTCCCGCTGGTCTCCCTGGTGTGGGTGACCATCTCGCGCGGTGTGAAGGTCCTCAACGTCTACTTCCTGACCCACTCGATGGGCATCGTCGCCGACTCCCAGCCGGGCGGCGGCATCTACCACGCCATCATCGGCAGCCTGGAGCAGGTCGCCCTCGCCACGCTGATCGCCGCGCCCATCGGCATCCTCACCGCGATCTACCTGGTCGAGTACGGCCGGGGCAGGCTCGCCCGGGCCGTCACCTTCTTCGTCGACGTCATGACGGGCGTCCCGTCGATCGTCGCGGGTCTGTTCATCCTCAGCCTCATGCTGATCTTCAAGTTGGAGCCCTTCGGCTTCGCCGGTTCGCTGGCCCTGGCCATCCTGATGATGCCGGTGGTCGTGCGCTCCACGGAGGAGATGCTCAAGCTCGTCCCGAACGAGCTGCGCGAAGCCTCCCTGGCGCTCGGTGTCCCGAAGTGGCGCACCATCCTGAAGGTGGTCCTGCCGACCTCCATCGGCGGCATCACGACCGGCATCATGCTGTCGATCGCCCGTATCACCGGTGAGACGGCTCCCGTGCTGCTGCTGGTGTTCGGCAACCGGTTCATCAACAACAACCCCTTCGAGGGTGCGCAGCAGTCGCTGCCGCTGTACATCTATCAGCAGTACGCGGCAGGCGCGGACCCGGCGTACGACAGGGCCTGGGCCGCCTCGCTCACCCTGATCGCCTTCGTGATGATCCTGAACCTGGTGGCCCGCGGCATCGCCCGCTGGAAGGCCCCGAAGACCGGTCGCTGACGCGGCCATATGCGACCGTAGAAATCTGGAAGTGACGTAATCATGGCCAAGCGAATCGACGTAAGCGGACTGACCGCCTACTACGGCGCCCACAAGGCGATCGAAGACATCTCGATGACGGTCGAGCCGCGTTCGGTGACGGCGTTCATCGGCCCCTCCGGCTGCGGCAAGTCGACGTTCCTGCGCACGCTCAACCGTATGCACGAGGTCACGCCCGGCGGCCGGGTCGAGGGCAAGGTGCTGCTGGACGACGAGGACCTGTACGGCCAGGGCATAGACCCGGTGTCCGTGCGCCGCGAGGTCGGCATGGTGTTCCAGCGGCCGAACCCGTTCCCGACGATGTCGATCTTCGACAACGTGGCGGCGGGGCTGCGGCTGAACGGCTCGTACAAGAAGTCCGAGCTCGCGGAGGTCGTCGAGAAGTCCCTCAAGGGCGCGAACCTCTGGAACGAGGTCAAGGACCGGCTGAACAAGCCCGGTTCGGGTCTTTCCGGTGGTCAGCAGCAGCGCCTGTGCATCGCGCGGGCGATCGCGGTGGAGCCGAAGGTGCTGCTCATGGACGAGCCCTGCTCGGCCCTCGACCCGATCTCGACGCTCGCCATCGAGGACCTGATCGGTGAGCTGAAGGAGCGGTTCACGATCGTCATCGTGACGCACAACATGCAGCAGGCTGCGCGTGTCTCGGACCGTACGGCCTTCTTCAACCTGGCGGCGGTCGGGCAGCCCGGCAAGCTGATCGAGATCGACGACACGGAGCGGATCTTCTCCAACCCGTCGGTCCAGGCGACGGAGGACTACATCTCCGGCCGCTTCGGCTGAGCCTTCGAGACCCCTCGCGGTGCTGCATGGCGGTGCCACCGCGAGGACGATGAAGGGCCCGCCCCCGGCTCCCGGGGGCGGGCCCGTCGTCGTGCGCGGGTGTGTTGGAGTGCGTGTCTGTGGGGGCTCCGCCCCCGGACCCACGTCGGCCCGAGGGCCTCGTCCTCAAACGCCGGACGGGCTGAAAGACGCGGGCCGGCGGCGTGGATGCACCTGGGCGGGAGCGAGAAGGGTTCTACAGGAACGCCAGGTCCACGATTCCGAAGGCTCCCGCTGCGACCAGGCCCGCTGCCGGCATCGTGATGAACCAGCCCATGACGATGTTCTTGGCGACGCCCCAGCGCACGGCGTTCACACGCTTCGTCGCGCCGACGCCCATGATCGCGGAGGTGATGACATGCGTCGTCGAGATGGGCGCCTTGAACAGGTACGCGGTGGTGAACATGATCGACGCACCGGTCGTCTCGGCGGCGAACCCCTGCGGCGGATCCAGCTCGATGATCTTCCGTCCCAGCGTGCGCATGATGCGCCAGCCGCCCGCGTAGGTCCCGAGGGACAGCATCAGCGCGCAGACGATCTTCACCCAGACCGGGATCGGGTCGCCGTATGTCTCATGGCCGGAAATCACCAGTGCCATCACCACGATGCCCATCGTCTTCTGGGCGTCCTGGAGACCGTGGCCGAGCGCCATGCCGGCCGCCGACACCGTCTGCGCGATACGGAAGCCGCGCTTGGCCTTGTGCGGATTCGACCGCCTGAAGAGCCACATGATGGCCGTCATCACCAGGTAGCCGACGATCAGGCCGACGATGGGCGACACGAACATCGGGATGACGACCTTGTCGAGGACGCCGTTCCAGAGCACCTCGCTGCCGCCCGCCAGCGCCGCGCCGACCAGACCGCCGAACAGCGCGTGCGACGACGAGGAGGGCAGGCCGAAGTACCAGGTGGTCAGGTTCCAGACGATCGCGCCGACGAGGGCCGAGAAGAGGATGGCCATCCCCTGCGAGCCCTGCGGTGTCTCGATCAGGCCCTCACTGACCGTCTTGGCCACCGCGTTGCCCAGGAACGCACCTGCGAGGTTCATCACCGCGGCCATCGCCAGCGCCGCCCGCGGCGTCAGCGCCCGCGTCGACACCGACGTGGCGATCGCGTTCGCCGAGTCGTGGAAGCCGTTCGTGTACGTGAAGAAGAGCGCGACCGCGATGGTCACGACCAGAGCGAAGGTGTCCATGAAGGGGTCAGGACTCCTTGACGGCGATGGTCTCCACCGTGTTCGCCACGTGCTCGAACGCGTCCGCCGCTTCCTCCAGTACGTCCACGATCTGCTTGAGCTTGAGCACCTCGATCGCGTCGTACTTGCCGTTGAAGAGATGCGCGAGCAGCTTGCGGTGGATCTGGTCGGCCTGGTTCTCGAGGCGGTTGACCTCGATCCAGTACTCGGTCAGATTGTCCAGAGTGCGGAGGTTCGGCATGGCTTCCGCCGTCAGCTCGGCGGCCCGCGCAAGGACCTCGATCTGCTGCTCGACGCCCTTGGGCAGTTCCTCGACGTTGTAGAGGACGACCAGGTCGACGGCCTCCTCCATGAAGTCCATGATGTCGTCGAGGGACGAGGCGAGGGAGTAGATGTCCTCGCGGTCGAAGGGCGTGATGAACGAGGAGTTCAGCTGGTGGAAGATCGCATGCGTGGCGTCGTCACCTGCGTGTTCCGCGGCCCGCATGCGCTCTGCGATCTCGGCCCGGGCAGGTGCGTCCGCCCCGAGCAGTTCCATCAGGAGCTTCGAGCCGGTGACGATGTTGTCCGCGGATGCGGCGAACATGTCGTAGAAGCTCGTCTCCCTGGGGGTCAGACGAAAGCGCACGTGGGGTCCTCGGGGTGCTTCGGTTTCGGTCAGGGTGATGCTAGGCGCATCATCCGGCCACGGCTAATGGGCCGTCCTCCAGTGTCGCCCATCGGGCACAGTGGTCGGCACGGGGGCGGTACGCAGGACCGGTCCCGGCAGGGACCAAGGGCCGTATACCCAGCAAAGTTCGATACCATATACCCACCAGGGGTATATGTCCGCATGTCTTACGGGAGGACGCGATGACGACCACCGAGGCCGGCGCGACGGCGCCCTCCGGCGACAGCACGCAGAATGCGACGCACGGCTACCACAAGCAGAAGGACGAGCACCTCAAGCGCCTGCGCCGGATCGAGGGCCAGATCCGTGGCCTGCAGCGGATGGTCGACGAGGACGTCTACTGCATCGACATACTCACTCAGGTGTCCGCCTCCACCAAAGCCCTGCAGTCCTTCGCGCTGCAGCTCCTGGAGGAACACCTGCGGCACTGCGTCGCCGATGCAGCCGTCCGGGGCGGTGACGAGATCGACGCCAAGGTGGACGAGGCGACGAAGGCGATCGCCCGGCTGCTGCGCACCTGAACCTGCCGGGCGTGCCCCCGCCTCCGGCTAGTCGCCGGAGGCGTCGCGCTCTTCGGCCACTTTCAGCACCTCGTCGATGCTCTCCAGGCTGAGCCGGTCCTCCGCGGCCGAGGCCGCGATGATCAGCTCTCCGCACAGCTCGATCTCGGCGAGGGCCACGTGGTCCTGAACTGCCGTACCGCCGACCGGAGCCACGTGCATCACCTCATCTCTGCCGTTACCGACTTCCTAGGGTAGGGAGCGGCCTACACACCGCGCATGGCACGGACGGGCTAGTTCTTGACGCCCGGCGATCCTCCTCGAGCAGGGCCCGCTACTCGGCGATCTTCCCTGCGTAGATGTCCTTCGAGGCCGGGAGGCGTACGTCGACGGGGGCCCCGAAGTCGTACAGCAGCGTCGTCGAGGCGACCGCCACGGTGCCCTTCTGGAGGCCGTTGACGAAGCTGAACCGGTGCCGGATCTTGCGGATGCGGCCCTGGTCGTCGAGGTAGACGTCGAACGGGACCTCGGCCGTGGCGAACCCTTTCGCCGCCGCGGCGAGGGCCTCCCGGACGCCCTTCGAGGTGTGTCGCGCGGCCAGGGTGAGGTCGGCGGTGCCGCGGTAGTGCCGCACCTCGACGCCGGCGAACTCGGTCCGGCCGAGATACGTCGCCGTGCGCGTCCCGCGCAGCAACTCGGCCGCGGCATACGGGTCGGTGGCGCCGCCGGTCACCAGGTTGCCGTCGGAGAGGGTGGCCGTGTCGACCCGTACCCACTTGTCGGCGGGCACTCCCGCGCCCCGGTTCTTCATGAACAGAGCGCCGGGCGCGAGGAGTTCGGTGATCGGGCGGTGGTCGTCGGTGCCGGCCGGGCTCTGCGGGAGCTGCACCTTCAGCCGGCCGATCTGCCGACGGTAGTTGTAGTCGCCCGTGCCCCGGATGGTGACGCGGGTGCCGCCGATGGCCATCTCCATCGAGGTGGTCGCCCTTGAACTGCCCGCATCCACCAGGGTTTCGGCGGCGCGGTGCAGGATCTCGACGGGGTCGGAGGCGCGGGGGTCCTCTGCGGCGGACCCGGTTCCGGAGCAGCCGCCGGCCCCCATGCAGACGCAGACCACGAGCCCTGCCGTGACGACCGTCCCCCTGTACTGCCGCTCCGCCATCGCCTGTCTACCCCCAAGCCGGTACGTCCGTCACGGGCCCCCTGTCGTTCCGGATAACGACGGCTGGGTGGGGGCCGTCACGCGCATACCGGCTCCGCTGCCGGAGACGGCTGACGAATGCGGCGCTGGGGGTGGGTAACGTTGTCAGCGTGGCGCAGCAGGAACATCGCACGACGACGGTCGAAAAGGGCAGGTTCTGTGTGGCCCGGTGCAGTTGCGGCTGGAGTGGGCCTGCCCGCAGAGCGCGCAGCCAGGCCCGGGCGGATGCCGAAGGACATGTGAGCCTTCAGGCGTGACGGAGTGTCGTCAGTAGTTCGTCGACCAGGGTGCGGTCGCGGTACTGGGTCAGCCGGCTGCGGGCCGCGGCAGGGGAGAGCCACAGGATGCGGTCCACCTCCGTGGTGGGGGTGAAGCTTCCGGAGACCGCTTCGGCCGCCCAGTAACGGACCTGTTCGGGACGGCCGCCCGCAAAGTAGCGCAGGGTGGACAGCTCGGCGCCCGGTGCGGCCGTGTAGCCGGACTCCTCGGTGACTTCGCGCAGAGCGAGCCCACTTGGACCAAGGCGGCACGGTTGAGGAGTGGCTTGGCGGGAGGACGCCGATCGCCTCCATGACACGCATCTCTGCCGACCGGCTGAAGGGCGACGCCATCGGGGTCGGCCGCCGGCACAAGAACAACGCGCGGAACGCGGCTCACCAACCCTGCTCCACCCCACGAGGAGCGCCGTTGAAGGACTTACCGCCGACCCGAGAGGGGCACGCCGTGGCAGCCCGAGAGCACATCGAGCGCCGTCCAGCCATGTACATGCAGGTCGCTGAACGCATGGCCGGCGACATCACTCTTGGCCGCTACAAGCCCGGCGAGCTGCTGCCGTCCGAGGCTCGGACGGTGGAGATGTACGGCGTCGGCAAGGCCACCGCGCGCGCCGCCGTCGCCGAGCTGCGCAACATGGGACTGGCCGGGTCCCGGCAAGGCAGGGGCACGGTCGTGCTCGCCTCCAGCCAAGGCATGCCCGCCACCCGCATGGACCGCTCCATCCACCGTACGGCGAAGGGGAGTTGGAGCCTCCCGGAGACGACCGAGGCCGAAGCTCCCGCCGTCAGCCGCACCGCCCTCGACGGACGCCCCGCACTCCTGTTGGGCCGGCAGGACCAGGACGCCATCAGCGTCGACCGCATGCTCTACGACCCGGCAACCGGCGCCCGCATCGCCCACCGTGTCCTCATCCCCATGGCCACCGCCACCGACGTGCCCACCATCGCCGAGCAGCCCGACGCCGAAGTCAGTGACCTGTACCGCCAGCTCGCCGAGGCCGGACTCAGCCTCTCGTTCACCGAGCACGTCACCGCCCCCACCCCGTACCCGGACGAGCGCGCCGCACTCGGGCTCAGGGACGCCAGCCCGCTCCTGATCACCTACCGCATCACCGCCGACGCCGACCAGGACCGCCCTCTGTTGTGTGAGGAGCTGAAGGCGCCCGCCGCCACATGCCAGCTCACCTTCCCCGTGACGCCAACGAAGGCAGCAGCCAAGCACGCCACCCGGCGCCGTCCCGCCTCGGAATAGCCGGTACCGCTCATAGGGGCCGATCAGCATCCGGGGAGTGCCGATCGGCCCGATCTCCTGCCGGCCCCCGAGGCGCACAGTGGACTTGCGGACGTTACGGCGACCCTCCGTGACGCCGGGATCCCGGTTCACTTGGGTGCGATCAGAGGCGGACGAGCATGAACGCAGACCGGGCCAACCGGGCCGCCATGCAGCAGAGGGCCGAGCAAATGTGCGAGGCGGCCCGAGCAGCCTCCGTCCGGGCCATGATCATGTGTGAGGCTGCGGCAGAGTCCCGCCAGACCGCACGCCGGATGAGCAGCGAAAACGAACAAATGATCGCGACTGTCCTAGCCGGCCTACAGAACAGCCGAGCCGTTTCAGGCATCGTCAACGCTGATCGAGATCGGGCCCTGTGATCACCCGGTCTTGCCTGTCCTGGACCAGCCCGCCGACGAAGCTGCGGGGTGTGTAGGCAGCCGTCGGCGGGGCATCCGACCAGTATGCGACCACATCAGCGTCCTGGACTTCGACGCGGCCGCGATAGCACAGCGACCTCGGGCGATTTCCAGCACGAGAGCCCTCGCCCTTTCCCACCCCTTCGAGGTCGACAGACGTCCGCTCATTGAGCAGGCCGAAGCGCTGCGCGAGGAGACCGAACAGCTCAAGGAGGCGCTGGAGCGTCGGCCGGTCATCGATGTGGCCCGCGGCGTGCTGATGGCGAGTTGGTCGTGCAGCCAGGAAGATGCGTGGCAGATCCTGCTCAGGGTGTCGCAGCACACCAACACCAAGCTGCACGACGTGGCCGACGCCGTGGTCGCCACGACCCGGCAACGCCCGATGCCCGCGGAGTGGCAGGAACAGTTGGCCGCCGCAGTGGCGGCATGGCGAGCTGACGAGACCAGGAACCACTAGGCCGAGCGGTACCCCGGGAGCGCTGCCCCGCACCTCAACTTGGCTCCAAATTCGAACACACACTCTAATTCTGGTATGGCAAATCGCAAGGTCGACTACCTCACCAGCACCCAGGGAACGCATGGGAATGCCGGTACAGCAGGACCGCGACCGGGAATGCTCCCAGCCCACTCACACCTGTGCCAACGAGCGCACATAGTCAGGAGGCCTGCCACATGAGCCCTGTACGCCGGTTCGTCACTGCGGGAGCAGCAACCGTCCTTCTCGCACTCGGCAGTATCACGCTAGCCACCCCCGCTCAGGCCGGCCCCGACCCACTTGGAGGGCTCACGAGCCCCGTCGGGTACGTCTCCGACTCAGTCGCGGGCCTCCTCGGGAAGGGGGATTGAACGGCTAGAGCCCGTCCGACGGTTCCGAGTGCGTGATCTCTCACGCCGGTACCTCGCAGAGGCCGACGCAACCCACTGTGGCAACCTCACGCGCGAATGCGAGTTTCGTCGTGGCCAAGATCCGTGCGCGCGTGAGGTCACCACGCACGTTGCCCAGCCCCGTTCCCCCGTCACGGGGTACCGAACCGACTTGCCCCCGTCAGCCGGCGAACGCCCGCCGAGCCGCCGTTTCCGCTACCTCCGACACGTCCGCGCCTGCTGCTGGGCGGCGAACCGCGCAGGCCCCGCACCCGTGATCAGGATCGGTCGTCGGCATCCCTCGCACCGGATGAACTCTCCGTACCGGTCCGTCTCGATCCACACCCGCGATCCCGCCGCCGTCCTCCAGTCATCCCGAGCCATCCCGTAACCCCTTCTCCGTCTCGTCTGCCGTGCGCCCTCAGGACGCTCGCGGATGCCTCTCGCCCCGCCGCTCTCGCGCCGCCTCACGCAGCTTCAGCGCGAGCAGCCGCGAACCGTCCAGATAGAGCCACACCACCGGCTCACCGCGCGGCCCCGTGTGCGCCACCGCACGCACCACCCGCACATCAAGGCCCAGCTCCTCAGCCGCCGCGATCAGCTCCCGGGCAACCTCGTTCGCTTCCCGCCAGGGCGACACGTAGTCAAACCCCGGCACGAACAACGTCATCCAGACCGCCGTATCCCCCCTCGCCCGCCGACGTGCTCTCCACCATCGCGCAACTCCCCCAGCCCCAGCGGTGTTGGTCACCTACGACCGGCCAGCACACCCAAACCGAACACCTGCACACATCCAGAACAGGGCAAGCGGTCTTGTGACGTCTTTTTCGACCCCGTCACGGGCGAGGGCGGACTGATCGGGCGCAAATGGGTCGACCGCCTCGAAAAGCACATGGCAATCACACCCCGGTCCGCCGTCTGGCGCATCCTCAGGGGCAACATCACCGAGCAGGCCCGCAAGGAGATGGAAGCCGAGATGCGTTTCCTCGTCCAGCACGGCCACCGGAAACCGGTCTTGCGCGGCCCCTACCAGCCCCCTCCTGATCGCCGGCACGGGCAACGGTCATCACGGACCGGCCGCCGCGCGCACGCGCCAACGGCTCCGAACAGCAAGCGGCCCCCCGCTCCGCCGAAGCCGAGAGAGGGCCGCCCATTCATCACTCCACCGAGGGTGATCAGTAGAGGTATTCCTCCGTGACCCAGTCGACGTAACCGGCAGGCAGGCCGCCCGCCGAATGCGTCTGCAACATCACCTCGTCCCAGCGCTGGTAGCCGTACCGGGTGGCTATGACCTGCACCGGCTCACCCTCGTACACCAGACCCAGGATCGCGTGACCCGTCCCCGGACCCGTGCGCACCCTCAGACCGTCGACCGTCACCGACTTGAAAACCGACTGGTCCTCACTGCTGATGCCCGTCCGACCGCGCCAACTCGACGCCGAATAACCGGGGTCCGGCGCCATCGCCGACACGGCCGACACCAGCAACCAGGGCACACCACTCATCCGGATGAGTGGCCGGCATCAACTACCGGGCGACATGCAGCCAACCACTTAACCGGATGGGTTGACGGAACTTTCCCCGCCCGTTGGGCACGCAAGAAGCTGGCCGCCCCCAGGGGGGACGGTGATGGGCGCCTGAATTCGGAAATAGCCTCTGGGCTCACCCGGGGCATAGGGGAGCCCCGTGACGTACACACTTTCTCCACCGCTTGCCCTAGAAGCTCTCACTCTGGCCTGGGCCATCGATCCGGTCTAACGTATTTCTTGCTGCCCCGGACCCCGGCGCCCCCAGTCACAGAGAAGGACTGGCAGGACACAGTGGCAGTTATTGGCAGTGCCCCTGACCTGCGTTTCTCCTGTCTCTCGACGATGAGGAGAGGGTTCCAATGGGGCGCAATGTCCAACTCTTCAGCCTCCCCCGCATCGGCGGCGGAGAAGAAACAGTGCAGTTCATGCGCCTGTCCTCGGCGATGGAACTTCGACAGGAGATCGGCAGCCACATCGGCGTCTCCGACGCCGTGCGGGGCATGCTGGTCGGTTTCGGTGTGCCGGGAGTGAGTGCGTCGCGCGTGGCCGATGCCGTCCGGGTGGCCGGCCACTACCTGGCTGGTCACGGCGAGCAGTCGCGGCATTGGCTGATCCTGGATACGGACGATGTCGGTGTCACCGTCGTGCTCACCGATTCCGAGCGCCTTCCCAAGGGGGATGATCCTGACTGCGACCGGCTCGCCCAAAGCCGGGGACTGATGGCGCGCGTCTTCAGGTGCACACGACTCCGGCGGTCGCCTGTGGATCGGGTGCTTCATCCGGTGGTCCGCAGCGCAGTCTGACTACTAGAACTTGTCTGGCCGATCAATGGTTCGCGCAGGTCGCGCCATTGAACGCCGGTCGGTACCCGGTGCACCTGCCGGTGATCCCGCCACCTGCCAGGCAGGAGCGCTGCGTCCGCGTTCCCGCTGGACCTGGACCTGGAGCTCGGCGGGCGCCGTGTACTGCCGCCGCTCCCAGGCCGACGCTGGCCGGACGTACATCCGGTACGACTTCCACGTCATCCCGGACGGACGCACGAGGTGAACCTCAAGATCCTCAGTCCCCACCACGCGCGCGGGCATCTCGTACCGGCGGCAATAGACGATCATGCCCACCGTGAGTTCGGACAAGGTTGGCTTACCCATCGGCCCGCCGCAGCGTCCGCGAGTCGTTCGGATGACCGTAGATCATGTGCGTGTACCGCAGGCGCCCTCACCCAAGTCCCGCATGATCGCCGAGTTCCCCGCGTGAGTCTGATCAACTACGAGAAGCCCCGCCCCTCCTTGCAGAGTGGCGGGGCCTCACATCGTGGGGAGCGCGTATGGCGTGGCGTTCAGGCAACCACCGTCTCTGACCTGCGTCATACCGCTGTCGCACGGTGTCATCACAGCCCCCTCGCGTCCTCGTTCGTGGCGATCGCGAGCAGGGCCACGGAGATCATGTCTCGGTCCCTCGGGTGTGTGACTCGTTCACGGGCCTCGTCCGGCGTGAGCCAGACGAGGTCGCTGATTTCGTCGTTGGGCGTGAAGGCTCCTCCGGTTGCCTCAGCCGCCCAGTAGCGGACTTCCTTGAGTCGGCCCTGATGATCGACGTACAGAGCCGACGGAAGCGCCGCCCCCAGACGGCAGGTCTGGCCGGTTTCTTCCAGCACCTCACGATGAGCCGCCTCTTCGTGAGTCTCGCCCTTCTTGAGCTTGCCTTTGGGCCAGGACCAGTCAGCCCACTTAGGCCTGTACACCAGCGCCAGTTCCAGCCGATGCATGGGCGAGCGACGCCAAAGCACGCAGCCCGCCGCATGGACCACAGAAGCACGTCCCATGGCTTCCCCTACGTTGCCGTGTTGCTCCCAGTTGCCCTCTGACCTGCGAAGATGTTCACCGTGGTTGACGTTCATACCAGTCGTCGTACTTCGGCCGGCGGACGAGACAGATCTCCAGCTCGCCGTCGACCCGGGAGCGTCGCCACAGGACGCAGCCGGATGCCTGGATGAGGGTGTCGTTGGTGTGGGTCACGGGTGGGTCACCGCCTCCTTCGACAGGGATCGGGGCGCCGGGGTGTCCGGCTCAGGGCGTGCGCAGCGCCTGCTTCTGCCAGGACTGCTGGAAGGCGAAGCGGGCCGCTTCCACTTCATGCCGCTGGTCCGCGTGGAGCACCCCGAGTGCGTACGCCGTCGCCGGGGCGATCCGGGGGGTGCGGGCCGCCGAGGCCGCGGCCGCCGCCGCCTCCGAGGCGTCGCGATGCCGGTCCAGGGCCTGGCCCGCGGTCAGCAGGCGCAGGTCGGTCGGGCCGTCGGTGCCGTGGAGGGCCTCGCGGGCGTAGCGGTGCAGGCGCAGCAGCAGGCGGACCTGGTGCCAGGGGGCGTCCTGGGGGTGCGGGGACGGGTCCGGGGAGAGGCCGTGGATGAGGGCCTCGGCGTTGTAGGGGTTGCCTGCGGTGACCAGGGGGAGGGCGGTGACGGCGTCGGTCAGGCGGTCCTCGGCTGCGGCGGCCAGGGGGTGGAGGGTTGTGGTGGGGGCGGTGGGGGTCAGGGGGACTTCGCTGGCCAGTACGGCGATTTTGTCGGCGACGGCGTGGAAGCGGGAGGAACCCAGTGCCTGGAGGGCGGTGCTGTGGGCTCGGGTGCGGGCCAGTGTGAGCTGGCGCTCCAGCAGGGCGCCGGCTTTTGCTGCGCCAACTGTCAGGTTGCCGCGGTCTGTTGTGGGCGTCGGCGTGGGGGGACCGGCGGTGGCCTGCGCCGTCTTCAGTGGGACGGGCTCCGCCCCGGCGGAACGACTGCCCACGACGGCGCCGATGGCCGAAGACGTGGCCGCCGCTGCAGACTGTGCCGGGAAAACCGTCGCCCCCGACAACCTGTGCAGCGCCAGCAGTAGCCGCTCCTGCCTTGCCGCGTAGGCGTGTTCCATCGTCAAGGTGCCGGAGAGCCAGGCCAGTTCGGGCTGGAGGGACTCCGACCATTCCGGCTCCAGGAGGGGACGGAACGTGTGCAGGCTGGCGCTGATGCGGCGGACCGAGCGGCGCAGGGCGAGGGCGGCGTCGGCGGGGCCCTCCGTGCCGTTGGCGGTCGCACCGCCGGTTTCCCGGTGCAGTCGCAGGGCGCGGAGGAACTCCGTGGCCTGGGCCCTCAGGTAGCCGGCGAGGGCCTCGCCTGTGGGGTCCGTCGGGTCAAGGTGTTGCTGTGCCACGCCGGCGCCTCCGGGCGTCTATGAGCATCTCCTGGATGTTTCGCAGGGGCCCGCCGTCCGCGTCGGTGGCATGCCGCGTCCACTCGCCGTCCGGGCCGAGGTGCCAGGAGGCGGTGGTGTCGGACATGCCGGTCTCCAACAGCCGGTTCAGGGCGGCGCGGTGGGCCGGGTCGGTAACCCTGACCAGGGCCTCGATACGGCGGTCGAGGTTGCGGTGCATCATGTCGGCGCTGCCGATCCACACCTCGGGCTCGCCGCCGTTGCCGAAGGCGAAGACCCGGGAGTGTTCGAGGAAGCGGCCGAGGATGGAGCGGACCCGGATGTTCTCCGACAGGCCCGTGACGCCGGGGCGGATCGCGCAGATGCCGCGGACCCAGACGTCGACCGGCACACCGGCCTGGGACGCTCGGTAGAGCGCGTCGATCAGGGCCTCGTCGACCATCGAGTTGACCTTGATGCGGATGAAGGCCGGACGGCCCGCACGGTGGTGCTGGGCCTCCTTGCTGATCCGCGCGATCAGTCCGTCGCGCAGGGACTTGGGGGCGACGAGCAGACGGCGGTACGTCTCGCGGCGCGAGTAGCCGGACAGGCGGTTGAAGAGGTCGGAGAGGTCGGCGCCGACCTGCGGGTCGGCCGTCAGCAGGCCGAGGTCCTCGTACAGCCGCGCGGTCTTCGGGTGGTAGTTGCCGGTGCCGACATGGCTGTAACGCCGTAGCGTGTCGCCCTCCTGGCGGACCACCAGGGACAGCTTGCAGTGGGTCTTCAGGCCGACCAGGCCGTAGACGACGTGGCAGCCCGCCTCCTCCAGCTTGCGCGCCCACTTGATGTTGGCGTGCTCGTCGAAGCGGGCCTTGATCTCGACCAGGACGAGGACCTGCTTGCCGGCCTCGGCGGCGTCGATGAGCGCGTTGACTATGGGGGAGTCGCCGGAGGTGCGGTACAGGGTCTGCTTGATCGCGAGGACGTCGTCGTCCTCGGCCGCCTGCTCCAGGAACGCCTGCACCGACGTCGAGAAGGAGTCGTACGGGTGGTGCAGCAGCACGTCCCGGCTGCGCAGGGCGGCGAATATGTCGGGCGCGGACGCCGACTCGACCTCTGCGAGGTCGCGGTGGACGCCGGCGACGAACTTGCGGTACTTCAGCTCGGGACGGTCGAGGCCGGCGATGCGGAAGAGGCCCGTGAGGTCCAGGGGGCCGGGGAGGGGGTACACCTCGGCCTCGGAGATCTTGAGCTCGCGCACCAGCAGGTCCAGGACCTCGCGGTCGATGGACTCCTCGACCTCCAGGCGCACCGGCGGCCCGAAGCGGCGCCGCATGAGCTCCTTCTCCAGGGCCTGGAGGAGGTTCTCGGCGTCGTCCTCCTCGACCTCCAGGTCCTCGTTGCGGGTGAGCCGGAAAGCGTGGTGCTCCAGGACCTCCATGCCCGGGAACAGCTCCTCCAGGTGGGCCGCTATGACGTCCTCTATGGGGACGTAGCGGCCGGGGGAGCTCTCCAGGAAGCGGGACAGCAGCGGCGGGACCTTGACGCGGGCGAAGTGCCTGTGGCTGGTGACCGGGTTGCGTACGACCACGGCCAGGTTCAGGGAGAGGCCCGAGATGTACGGGAAGGGGTGCGCGGGGTCGACCGCCAGGGGGGTGAGCACCGGGAAGATCTGGTGGCGGAAGAGGGTGAACAGGCGGGCCTGCTCCTTCTCCGTCAGCTCACTCCAGCGGACCAGGTGGATGCCCTCCTCCGCGAGCGCGGGGGCGACGTCCTCGTGGTAGCAGGCGGCGTGCCGGGCCATTAGCTCGCGGGAGCGGGCCCAGATCATCTCCAGGACTTCGCGGGGCTGGAGGCCGGAGGCGGAGCGGGTGGCGACACCCGTCGCGATACGGCGCTTCAGACCGGCCACCCGGACCATGAAGAACTCGTCCAGGTTGCTGGCGAAGATCGCGAGGAAGTTGGCGCGCTCCAGCAGCGGGGTGTTCGGGTCCTCGGCGAGTTCGAGGACCCGCTCGTTGAACGCCAGCCAGCTGCGCTCCCGGTCGAGGAAACGACCCGTCGGCAACTGAGGGCCGTCGTACGGTGCCTCCTCGTATGCGTCGAGGTCGGCATCGATGTCGGGTTCCAGGTCGGAGACCGCGGCCGACACGGTGTGCGGGCGGTGCGCGGCGATGGAGCCCACGGAGGGCTGCGCGTGCTGGACCTGTGCCTGGGCGGTGTCTGGCTGACTCATAAACCCATTCTTCCGCGTTCCCAGCGATACGGGCGCGTCGGAAAGCGCGGGCGGGAGTGCGTTCGGGACAGCGCTTGCGGAGCCAGGGCCTGCGCTGAGGGCGTCCCCGTTCCCCGCGGGCCCCTCGGGGGACGGCGAAGGCTGTGGCACGGAGGGCGTCATTGGCCGAGCGTCGCAAGCCTGTCTGAACCGTTGGTTACGGCGACATGGCGTGCGGGATATCTGGGGGCGGCTCCCGGGCGTCCACGTCGGCGGGACCGACGTAAGAGCCTGCTGGGAGCCGCCCCGAGGATACGTACGTCCATCTCCCTGCGGAAGGCCGTCCGCGCATCGGTTGCCTCACACGGTGCGGCGGCGCGGCAGCTGCGGGTCACCATGTGAACCGATCCGGGGGGCCGGTCCGATGAGGGGACGTGAGCGAAACGAGAAGCGACGGTGAGCTGCTGCGGGCCGCCGCGGACGGCGACCGGCGCGCCTTCGAGGAGCTGTACCGGCGGTACGCGCCGTGGCTGACCGCCCGGCTGCGTGGCCGGTGCGCCGACGCGGGCGTGGTCGACGACGTCGTACAGGAGACGTTCCTCGCGATCTGGCGGGGCAAGGCCCGCTACCGGGAGGACGGCGACGTCGCCGGCTGGCTGTGGCGGATCGGCTCGCGGCGGCTGATCGACGCGCTGCGGGGCGACGGGGCACGGGGGCGGCTCAGGCAGGCGCTGGCCAGGCTGCGGCACCGGGACGAGGCGTCCGCGGAGGAACGCGTGCTCGCGGGGGTGGAGCACGGGGACCTCGCGGGCGCCCTGGTCAGGCTCTCACCGGAGCTGCGCGCGGTGCTCCAGGCCACGGTCATCGACGGCCTGACCACCCGGGAGGCGGCCGTCCTGCTCGGGATACCGCCGGGCACGGTCAAGACACGGGCGATGCGGGCCCGTAAGCAACTGCGGGAGGCGCTGACATGAGCGGGCGGGTGTGCGATCGGGTCTTCCGGGTCGCGTCCGGGCGCGGGAGCGGCGACATCGGCGGGCTGCTGTGTGATCGGGCCTGCGGGGGCGCGGGGCGGCCGCACCGGCATGGGGGCGGCGGAACGGTCGGGCAGGTGCGTGACCGGGCTCTGGCGGGACGCACTCAAGAAGGTGGGGCGGCATGACCTGGCATGTGGATGCTGAAGACCTACGGGCCTACGCCCAGGGCGAGTTGGCGCCGCCCGCGCTGTGGTCCGCCGACACCCACCTGGTCGCGTGCGCGCAGTGCCGGGGCGTGCTCGCCGAGGTCGGTGACCCGGAGCGGGTCGATGCCGGCTGGGAGCGGCTGGACGCCGAGCTCGACGCGCCCCGGCCGGGGGTGTTCGAGGGGCTGCTGATGCGGCTGGGGGTCGCCGACCACACCGCGCGGCTGCTCGCGGCCACGCCCGTGCTGCGCCGTTCCTGGCTCGGTGCGGTCGTCGCCGTGCTGGTGATGAGCGTCGTGGCGGCCCACACCGGCACGGCGGCCGCTTCGCCCACGCTCTTCCTCGCCCTCGCGCCGCTGCTGCCCCTCGGCGGGGTCGCGCTGTCGTACGGGCCCGCGCTGGACCCGACGTACGAGATGGCGGTGGTCGCGCCGATGCACGGGTTCAGGCTGCTGATGGTGCGGACGGTCGCCGTGCTCACCGCCGTGCTCGGCCTCAGCGGCCTCGCCACCCTCGCGCTGCCCGGATACGGGCTGGGTGCCCTGGCCTGGCTGCTGCCCGCGCTGGCTTTGACGTCGACCGGCCTGGTCCTCACCGCCCGGCTCGGCCCGGTGCTGGCGCCGTCGCTGGTCGGCGGGGTCTGGGTGGCGCTGCTGCTGGCGGCCCACGCCTGTGACGCCGGCGCCACGCCCGTGCCGTTCACCGCGGCCGGCCAGGGGGTGGCGGCGGCGGTCGCCGCACTCACCGGCTGGCTGCTCTTCCTCGTACGTGACCGTTTCGACCGCTTCCAGGGGGATGCCGTATGACACCGACCGTTTCCGCTGCAGGGCTCAGCCTCCGCTTCGGCGGGACCCAGGCCCTCGACGAGGTGTCGATGCGGCTGACCTCGGGCGTCACCGGGCTGCTCGGCCCCAACGGCGCCGGAAAGACCACCCTGCTCAGGGTGCTGGCCACCGCCGTGCCCCCGGACCGGGGCGCCTTCACCGTCCTCGGCCACGACCCGGCGACGGCGGCCGGCCGGCAGGAGGTGCGGCGCAGGCTCGGCTATCTGCCCCAGACGCCCGGCTTCCACCCGGACTTCACGGCCTTCGAGTTCGTCGACTACGTGGCGATCCTCAAGGAGCTGACGGACCGGGGCGCCCGGCACCGGGAGGTGCGGCGCGTGCTGGACGAGGTCGACCTCGCCGACGTGCGCGCCAAGCGCATCAAGAAGCTGTCCGGCGGAATGCGCCAGCGGGTCGCGCTGGCCGCCGCGCTGGTCGGCGACCCGGGGTTCCTCGTCCTCGACGAGCCGACCGTCGGGCTCGACCCCGAACAGCGCATGCGCTTCCGGGAGTTGATCGCACAGGCAGGAGAGGGTCGCACCGTCCTCCTGTCCACCCACCAGACCGAGGACGTGGCGATGCTCTGCCACCGGGTGCTGGTGATGGCGGGCGGCAGCATCCGCTTCGACGGCACGCCCGCCGAGCTGACCGCACGGGCGGACGGACGGGTGTGGAGCAGCACGGAACGCGACCCCGGCGCGAAGGCGGGCTGGCGCACCGGCACCGGCTCCTTCCGCAACATCGGCCGCCCGCCCGCCGGCGCCGATCTGCTCGAACCCACCCTGGAGGACGGCTACTTGCTCACCCTGGACGGCGCGGGCGCGGAGGTGGCGGCATGACCACGGTCATGGAGGCGACGGCCCCGCCCGTCGTCCACGGCGAACAGCGCCGCAGCCGGGCGGCCGTGTTCGCCCTCGCCCGCTTCGAGGCACGCGAGCTGGTCCTGCAGCTCCCGGTGGCGGTGACCCTCCTCGTCTACGTCGGCTACACCGGCTGGAAGCTGCTCTTCCCGCCGGACGGCATGGACGCCTACCCGGCGCTCCAGGACGTCGACCGCGCGACCCAGACCACGCCCACGCTGCTCGGTATCGTCCTGTTCATCGCCGTCAACCGGGCCGCGCTGCGCTCCCGTCGACGCGGGACCGACCGCCACTTCGACGTGCTGGTCATGGAGCCGTGGCGGCGCACGGCAGGGCACGCCCTGTCCCTGGTGCCGTTCGGCGTCGTCACCGCGCTGGTCGCGCTGGTTCAGTTCACCTGGCAGGCGCTGCGGCCCGGTGCGGTGGGGCACGGGTCGGTGGCCGAACTGGCCGTCGCTCCCCTGTACGTGCTGCTGTGCGGAGCCGTCGGTCTGCTGGTCGCCCGGCTGATCCCGTCGGTGCTCGCCGCGCCGCTCACGGTGCTCGGTCTCTTCACGTTCCTGCTCTTCGTCTCGACCGGGACGTCGGATGCGCAGTGGAGCCGCTGGCTGTTGCCGGTGGTGAGCGAGAACAGCAGTTCGACGCTGCCGTCCGACCTGGTCGGTCGGCCTGCGGGGTGGCATGCGCTGTACCTCGTGGGGCTGACCCTGCTGGCGGCCACGGCCGCTGTGCTTTGCGCTTCGCGGGATGCCGTTGATCGTCTGCGGGTCAGCCGTGGCTGGTCGCTCCCCCACTCTCGGCTTCGCTCGAGCGGGGGGACCCCCATCGCGACGGAGCCGCAAATGAATGCGGCCCCGCGCCCCTATGGGGCGCTTGGGCTTGCGGGGGCTCTTGCCATCACGGTGGTTGGTGCGGTGGGACAGTCCGGTGGGGTCCCGCCGGAGTTGTCGAAGGCCCGGGAGCGGGCCTCGGTCTCCCCCGAGAAGGAGCAGTCGTGCGTACGGCACGGCTCCTCGCAGTACTGCTTCTTCGGCGAGTGGAGTGGCCGGACGGGCACCTGGGCCGGGGTCGTCGACCGGGTTCAGGCTCTCGCCGGTGGTACGGCCGCGAGCCGGCCCCTGCTCGTACGGCAGCGGATCGACGCCCGCTACGGCCTCGACGGCGACGCGGCGATCGCCCCGTCCACCACACCCGGCCAGGTGACGGTCGGCACGCGCTGGGGCGGCAACCGGGTCCCTGAGTTCGCGGTCGCCGTGGCCTCCGTGCTGGTCGGGGGCGACGAGAAGAAGGGCAGCGAGCTCTGCGACGGCCGCGTGGTCACGGCGATGTGGTTGGCACTGGGCCGCGACGCGGACCCGGTCGCCGACCTGAAGAACGTCCGACTCGACGACAGCCTGAGCGGCCCGGCGATCGCGCTGACGCCGACCAACCCGTTGTCGATGTCGGCCGGACAGACCGATGTCGTACGGGAGTTGCTCTCCCGTCCGCGTGCCGAGGTGACGTCCGCGGTCAAGGCCCACTGGGCGCAGCTGACGGCCCCTGGGGTGAAAACGGCCGAGGTGGCCCGGGTGCTGGGGACCAAGGTGCCGAAGGGGGTGGACGAGTGTGGAAAGTAGGCACAGGACCGTGCCGGTGAGCGGG
This sequence comes from Streptomyces sp. NPDC051172, assembly GCF_040682555.1. Lineage (NCBI taxonomy): Bacteria > Bacillati > Actinomycetota > Actinomycetes > Kitasatosporales > Streptomycetaceae > Streptomyces > Streptomyces sp. NPDC051172. Next base: position 124,296 of record NZ_JBFBBE010000010.1, on the reverse strand, counting down.
GCGCTGGTGGCGGCCGTGGCGCGTACGGTGCCGTGGCGGGCGCTCGGGGCGGGCGCGGTCTTGGGGCTGCTGCTCGTCGCTCTGCCGCGGCTGTCCGACGGCCCGCCCGAAGCCTGGCTCGCGCTCACCCTGCTGCGGGCCGCCGCCCTCGCCTTCGCGCTGGGCCTGACGTTCCTGCTGGACGACCCGGCCCGGCACCTCACCACGCCCGTCACCACCCCGCGTTGGGTGCGCACGGGCCTGCGGGTGGCGCTGGTCGCGCCGGTGGCGGTCCTGTGGTGGACCGCCGTCCTGGCCCTCGTACCGCACGCCGCACGTCCCCCGGTCGGCGCCGTCACCCTGGAGGCCGCCGCGACCGCCGCACTCGCCCTGGCCGCGGCGGCCACCGCGGTGCGCCTCACGGACGAGCCGCAGCCGGGCCCTTCGGTGGCGGCCGCCGTCCTGACCACGGCGACCCTGGGGGCTCTGCTGATCCCGGCCCGCTGGACCCTGCTCGCCGCGACCGGCGATCCCCGCTGGGCGGCTGCGCATGAGCGGTGGGGGGTGCTGCTGGGGGTCGGGTTGGTGGCTTGGGGGATCTGCCAGCCGGAGCCGAGGCGGGCGCTGCGCTTCAGCCGCCGGTCGGGCACTCCCAGCCCGTCCGGCGTTTGAGGACGAGGCCGTTCAGGCCGAAGGGGGGTCTGGGGGCGCAGCCCCCAGGGGCTCACGTTTCCGTGCGGTACATCAGGTCCGTCTCGTACGTGGTGAAACCGAGCCGCTCGTACACCGACACCGCCGCCTTGTTGTCCCCGTCGACGTACAGCATCGCGGTCGGCAGCCCCTGCGCCTCCAGATGCCGCAGCCCGATCGTCGTGAGGGCCTTGCCCAGCCCCCCGCCCTGCGCTCCCGGCCGCACCCCGAGGACGTACACCTCACCCAGCCGGTCGGCGGCATGCACCTTCGTCCAGTGGAAGCCGATGAGTTCGCCGTCGCGGAAGGCGAGGAAGAAGCCCGCGGGGTCGAACCACGGCTCGGCCTTGCGGTCGTCGAGGTCGCGCTGGGTGAGGGAGCCCTGCTCGGGGTGGTGGGCGAACGCGGCGGCGTTCACCGCGAGCCAGGCGGCGTCGTCCTCGCCCGGGACGAAGGCACGAACGGTCACGGCCGACGGCAGCACCGGCTCGGACAGGTTCAGGTCCCTCAACGGCCGCCGCATCTGCCGCAGTTCGCGGAAGAGGGTGAGTCCCAGGACCTGCGCGAGATGCCGGGCCGCGGAGTGCCCGCCGTGCGCCCACACCCGCAGCCGCTTGCCGGAGGCCGCGAGCAGCGCCGAGCCGAGCGCCCGCCCGTGCCCGTGCCCGCGGTGCGCGGGGTGCACGACCAGCTCGGCGGCCGGTGCCTCCACCGGGTCGGTGTCCTCCAGCTGCGCGTAACCCACGAGTTCGTCGCCGACGCTGAGCAGCAGATGGGACACGCCCTCGCGTTCGCCGCCGCGCAGTTGCAGCCGTCCCTGTTCGGACACCGCCTGCTGGCCGTCGTCCTCGGCGGCCGCCGCGAGCAGGGAGAACACGGCCTCGGTCTGCTCCGGGGAGAGCGCGGAGTAGGTCTCGATGGAGCGGGTCCGGCCGGGCCGGGCGGTGTCGTCGCTGGTCATGCGTACGAGGGTAAGCGGAGGGAGGCGCAAAGTGAGGGGGTGAGGGGGTCGCGTACGTGGGTGAGTGAGTCTCACGGCGGGGCGGCCGGGCACGGGCGACCTGGTCGGGACGATCGTGAGCTGGATCGCATACCTGAGGTACCGCTTGCGGGCGGGGGGCGTTCGCATGGTCGGATGGATCGATGCGTGCCCCCCACCACATAACGACGCATCCTAGTAAAAACATCAACGACTTTCTCGAGGGCGCCGCTGTAGCAGGCGGGGTCCAGGACGAGGAGGACGAGCCCTGGGTTCCGCCCAACCACCGCCGCGGCGGCCGCCGCAGGCGCAGGCGGTTCGCGGGCCTCCCGCTAGCGTTGAAGGCGGTGGTGGGCGTCCTCGTCCTCGCCGCCTTCCTCACCCTCGCCGACCGCTGGGCGCTGTTGTACGCCGAGCGCCGGGCGGCGGACGAGCTCAAGGACCGGATGCACCTGAACGCGGCGCCCGAAGTGGACATCGACGGCTTCCCCTTCCTCACCCAACTCGCCGACGACCGGCTGCAGTCGGTGAAGATCACCGTGCCGGACGTCGCCGCCGACCGGGTCACGCTGGCCAGGGTGACGGCGACCGCGCACGACGTACGGCTGAACGCGCCCGACGGACCAACCTCCGTACGGGGCGCGGCAATTCCCCGGCTCGACGGCGACGTACTGCTCTCCTTCGACGACCTCAACCGCGAACTCGGCGCGTCCCAGGTGACGTTCACCGGACACGGCCACGACCGGGTGCTGGCGCGCGGCACGCTCCCGGTGGCCGGACACGACCTGAGGCTGCGGGCCGACGCCCGGATCGGCCGGGACGGCGAGCACGGCATCGCGACGCAGATCGGCGGAATGCGCCTGGACATCGGGGACCTGGCCACCTACCGGCCCGGCACCCGCGCCTCCGAGGGCCTGCATCTGACCCGCGCCTCCGCCGCACGCCTCGCGCACGAGACGAAGAAGGCGAAGGCGCTGTTCGCGGTGGAGGCGGTGGTAAGGCGGCTCGGCGTACCCGACTCCGCTGTACGCGCGGCCCTGCGCTCCGACGCCGAACTGGCGCGCGTGACCGGCTCCCCGCGCTTCATCCACCGGGCCATGCGGCTCAACCTGATCGACCTGGCCCTGGAACACCCGGCCCTGCTCAGGCGCCTCGGCTTCGACCCGTCCCTCCTGGACGCCCTGCCCCGGCTCACCCGCCCCGTCCTGGCCGACCGCCTGTCCCTGGGCTTCCGGCTGCCGACACCGCACCGCGGTGAGCTGCGGCTGCGGGATGTGCGGGTGGAGAAGGACGGGATCAGGGTGCGGATCGAGGGCTCGGGCCTCGCCGTCGGTCGTTAAAACGATGATCCTCAGGTGGCAGGCCTGGCCGCCGCCCGGTTCACCCCCGCTTGGGGCCGGTGATCGCCTCGCCGATCACGAAGCCCTTGGCGGGGCCTTCGGGGATGGTGACCTCGGTGCCGTAGGGGACGCGGTGCACTCCCACCCAGTCGGCCTTGTCGGACTCAGGCTCGGTGAGAACGGTGACGGTGCCGTGGCTGTCGTAGTCGTCGATGATGACGTAGACGGGGATCCCGGCGCGGGCGTACTCGCGGCGCTTGCGGATGCGATCGCGGTCCTGGTTGCGCCTGCCCGGGGAGACGACTTCGACGATGAGGTGGACAGCGGAGGCTTTCACCCCCAGCCCTTCTTCGTCGGCGTGCGGCTCCAGGTCTTCTGGAGCGACCAGTGCGTCTGGGATCCACCCCTTGCGCTTGTGGATGACATTGGTGTCCTGGTGGCACGCGTGCTCGCCGCTGTCCAGGAATTTATCCAGTGCCCGCCGCAGGCGGTTCGTGATCTGGGCGTGGGTCAGACGTCCGGTGGGCGACACCTCGATGGCTCCCTCGATGATCTCGGCGCGGTAGCCCTCGGGGAGTTCCATGGCCTTCCAGGCCTGCCATAGAACCTCGTCCAGGTCGGGTCCGTTCAGGGATTCAGCGGGAGCGTGGGACATGGTCTCGGGCCTCTCGTGTGCGAGAGCGGTCAAGGTGGCACCTCCTCCTCAAGTCTGGGCCGGGTGTGCCTGCGGCACAAGCAACGCGATCACCGTAACCAGGGCGATGGGGCTGACCTGGGGCGTTGTCGTGGGATCACTCGATCGGGCGATCGGAAGGCGAACGTCCGGACCGGAGCCGGCAGCCGGATGAGCGTGAGCTACGGCTGCTGTGCCAGGGAGCCCGGCGGACGGCTGGTCCAGTACCGGTCGAGTACGGCGCCCAGCACGGCGAAGGAGGCCAGTGGCACACAGGCGAGCAGCAGGAACGGGTGATCCGGCCGTCCGTCGATGATCTCCAAGAAGTCGACCACGAACATGGCGGCCAGCACCCCGAGCGCACCGTAGAGGGCCCACGTCCACGCCTTGCGCCGAGCCGCCCCGCGCAGGATCAGCGCCTCGACCTGAGAACGCGGCTCCCAGGCCAGACTGCGGTACGGCGCGGCCGACAGACACAGGTCCGAGACCTCGGCGTACGGGTCGGCCAGCTGCCAGTCGTCGAGATGCCACAGCAGGCGCCGGCGGCCCTCGACGTCGTAGAGGTAGGTGAGCCACTGGGGACCCATCCCGTTCGTACCGCGCGGGGCCCGCTCGACCCGGATGTCGTACACGTTCTGCCAGGCCCAGGAGCGCGAGCGCAGCCGACCCTGGACGGTGATGCCCGCAGCCGTGACGCGGGTGTGCGCCCGCAGCTGTTCCAGGGCGACCCGGGCGAAGGCCGTCACCACGAGCAGCCCGAACACCAACGGCGGCCAGCCGGACGGTCCGTCGCGGTGGCCGTACGGATCGCCGAACAAGCGGCTGGACTGGAAGAAGGCGTTCACGGCGAGCAGCCCCATCAGGCCGAGGTGCCGCAGCTGCGGCCTGCGCCGTCGTCGGTACACCCGCTCGATCCCGCCCGTGTCCCCGTCCCCGCCCATGCGCCCTCCCCGGCCTCCGTGTCCGAGGTGATCGTAGGGCGGGGGCTGCGGGCGTCGGGACGGGGGCGGCGTCAGGAAGCCGTCAGGACGAGGGAGGGGTAAGTCCCGTTCTGCCCAAGGTGTGGGCGGAGGCGAAGCCGTCGGCGGTGGCGGTCGCGCAGACGGGGGCCGTGGCGGAGGCTTTGGACTGGGTGCCGGGGAGCAGGGTGTGGCCGACGGCTCCGGTGGCCGCGAGGATGAGAGGGACGGCGATGACGAGGGCGGTTTCGCTCCGGCGATGGGCGAGCCATGGGGGGTCTTCGAGGTTGAGTGGTGCATCGCTGCGGCGGGACCGGTCGACGGGTCGCGAAAGTGTGACAGATTACCGCGAGGTGTCACGCTCCTGGGCAGGTGGCACCCCCTCCCGGCAGGCGTCATCGGGGTCGATACACCTCTCAACGTCGAAGACCCGCCATGGGGGACTCCGTTCCGTGCGGGGGACGGACAGGACCGGTGCCGGGTCGTCACCCCGGGTGGAGAGGCTGCCGGGTGCGGTTGTTCGGTCTCTCGGCAGCCATCGGCGGCTGCACGGGAAGCCATGTGAAGAGGATCGACCATGAGCTCGGACCACGACGCCACGACTGGCAAGCGGAAGCGCACCATACGCTGATCGTCCTCGCCGAACGTGCGCCGATACCGTGCCCCACGTGCGGAGACGCGCTCCGCAGGTCTGCCGCAGTGATCACCTCTTGCGTTCGAACAGCCGACGGCGGAGCAGATCGCAGAGCGCAGCGGGTGATCAGTCCGACGTCACCCGCCCGCCTCGGCTGACCGCGACCCGGATCACGTCCTCCAGCGACTCGGCCGCCCTGGTGAGCGCGAAGCGCACGGCCCGCTCACCCGCCTTCGAGTCGGCAAGCACGGCCCTGGCTCCCGCGAGTACCTGTTCCCCGGAGTCCAGTTGAGCTGCTTCCACGTCGTCGGCGACCAGGGAGAGTCTGCTGTCGCCCCCGCCGGCGCTGAGGTAGCAGGGCTTGCCTTCGGGGGTGGTCCACGGCAGCAGCCGCAAGGGGTCCTGGAAGCTCGGCGGTGAATGGTCCTGCGAGGCCGCGACCAACTTCGACTCCTACCTGTTCCGCTGGACGATGGGCATCGGCGGCGTCGGTGACGCGGCCAAGCTCGCGGCGAAGGCGTTCAAGGACGGCTACCACATCGTCGTCGGACTCGTCTGGGAGGCGCTCAGCGAGATCGGGAAGCTGATGGACGAGGGATCAAGAAACTGGCCGAGCAGTTCGCGGAGATGATGGCGGGCGACGCCGCCATCGAAGTGGTCGGTAGGGCTACGGCCCCTCCGGCGGCGGCATCGGCGCCCCCGGCAGCCGTACCGTCGCCACCGTGCCGCCGCCGTCCGCGCGGGCCAGGGTGACCTCGCCGCCCGCCTGCTCCACCGTCCGCGCGACTATCGACAGACCCAGGCCTGAGCCCGGCAGTGCCCGTGCGCTCGGTGAGCGCCAGAAGCGGTCGAACACGTAAGGGAGTTCCTCGGCGGGGATGCCGGGGCCGTGGTCGCGGACCGTCAGGATGCCGCTGCCGAGCTCCACCTCGATGGTGCCGCCCTCGGGGCTGAACTTCACCGCGTTGTCGAGGATGTTGACGATCGCCCGCTCCAGGGCTGAGGGCTCGGCCCGTACGTACCAGGGCTGCAGGTCCGCCGTGATCGTCAGCTCCGGTCCGCGCAGCCGCGCCCGGCGCAGCGCCGCTTCCACCGTGTCCTCGAACGAGACCACCTGCACGCGCTCGCCCCGCTGCCCCTCCGACCGCGACAGCTCCTGCAAGTCGCCGATCAGCGCGGCCAGTTCGGTCATCTGCGCCTTCACGGAGGCGAGGAGGGCCTTGCGGTCGGCCGGGGGGAGGGGGCGGCCGGTCTCCTCGCTGCGGCTGAGGAGTTCGATGTTGGTGCGGAGGGATGTGAGGGGGGTGCGCAGTTCGTGACCGGCGTCGGCGATGAGCTGTTGCTGCAGGTCGCGGGAGCTGGCCAGGGACGCGGTCATCGAGTTGAAGGAACGGGACAGCCGGGCCACCTCGTCCTCGGCGTCGTCCTCCACGGGGATGCGGATGCTCAAGTCCTCGGTGCGGGCCACGTGTTCGACGGCCTCGGTGAGCTTGTCCACGGGGCGCAGGCCTGCGCGGGCGACCGCGAGGCCCGCGGCGCCGGCGCCGAGGACTCCGACGCCGGAGACGAGGAGGAGGATCAGGGCGAGGTCGTTGAGGGTGTTCTGGGTGCTCTTCAGAGGTACGGCGACCGCGATTCCGACGTTGGGCCCGGCCTCCCCGGTGGGAGTGGCGGTGGGGCCCAGGAACCGTGTCATCACGCGTACCGGGTTGCCGTTCCCGTCAGTGCCGTCACGGAAGTAGACCCGGCTGAGGTCCCCTGCCTTGATCTCGTTCTTGTCGGCCTGCGTGACCCTGATCGTGCCCCTGGATTCGCCGAAGACGCAGACCTTTCCGGTCTCCGTGACCAGCTGGGTGTAGTTGCCCCGGTAGAAGCCGTTGCCCTGCGGGGTCTTGGAGCACTCGTTGAGGACGGCCTGGGCCTGGAGCTGATCGGGCCCCCTCATGCCCCTCTGCAGATCGTTGTCCACCTGCTCATACAGTTTTCCCTGCACGATGAACCAACAGGTGACCGAAACCGCCGCCACCCCGAAAGCCACCGCCGCAGCGACCAGCATCGCCAGCCGTGAGCGGATCGGCAGGGTCTGGAAGCGGCGCAGCACCTTCCTCACTCCGCGCCGCCCTGCCGCAGCACATACCCCACGCCCCGCACGGTGTGCACGAGGCGCGGCTCGCCGCCCGCCTCCGTCTTCCGGCGCAGGTACATCACGTACACATCAAGCGAATTCGACGACGGCTCGAAGTCGAAGCCCCAGACCGCCTTCAGGATCTGCTCCCTGGTCAGCACCTGACGCGGGTGCGCCATGAACATCTCCAGGAGGGTGAACTCCGTGCGGGTCAGCTCCACCGGGCGCCCGCCCCGCGTCACCTCCCGCGTCGCCAGATCCATCCGCAGGTCCGCGAAGCTCAGCGCCTCGTCCTCCTGGAGGGCCCCGGCGGCCGCCGCGGCCGCGTACGAGCTGCGCCGCAGCAGGGCGCGGACGCGTGCGAACAGTTCGTCCAGCTCGAAGGGCTTGACCAGGTAGTCGTCGGCGCCGGCGTCGAGGCCCGTCACCCGGTCGCCGACCGTGTCACGCGCCGTCAGCATCAGGATCGGCGTCGTGGTGCCCGCACCCCGCATACGGCGGGCCGCCGTCAGGCCGTCCATGCGCGGCATCTGGATGTCGAGGACGACCAGGTCGGGCCGGTACGCCGTCGTCTTCTCCAGGGCGTCGGCGCCGTCCACCGCGACCTCCGTCTCGTAGCCCTCGAAGGCGAGGCTGCGCTGGAGTGCTTCGCGTACGGCCGGCTCGTCGTCGACGATCAGGATGCGCTGCGGGTCACGGTCGCCTTCGGCGGGGCTCATGGTCTTCGGATTCCTCGGGTGCGGTGGGACGACACGGGGCTGAACCAGCGAAAGATGCTGAACGCCTTCAGCCTCGCATATCAGCCGCGCATCGCCGCGAGCCTGTTCAGCGGCACCTTGCGGCGGTGCGGGCGGGCGGCCGAGGTGTGCAGGCCCATCAGCTGCGGGGCCACCTCGGGCGCCCGCGTCTCCGGTGCGTGGAGTTCGTACGCCACCGCGAGGGCCTGGGCGAGGCCGGCCGGATCGGTGCCGGTGACCGTATGGGAAACCTGCTTGATCATGACGTACTCCCTGCGGGGTTGATGAGACCGCGGTCAGTTGGTGGAGCCGGACCTGAGCGTGGCCAGGTCGGACTTGACGGTGTTGATCGGGATGGCGAAGCCGAGGCCGACGCTGCCGGCGTCCGAGGACCCCGAGGACGACTGCGAACTGGCCGAGTACATAGCGGAGTTGATACCGATGATGTTGCCCGCGGCGTCGATCAGCGCGCCGCCGGAGTTGCCCGGGTTGAGGGACGCGTCGGTCTGGATCGCCTTGTAGGTGGTCGTCGAGGACCCCGTGTCGCCGTTGAACTGCTGGCCGCCGAAGGAGAACGGCCACCGGCCGTCACCGCCGCCCTGGCCCTGCCCCTGGCTCTCGTCGGTCGAGACGGTGACGTCGCGGTTCAGGGCCGAGACGATGCCGCTGGTGACCGTGCCGCTCAGGCCCTCGGGGGAGCCGATCGCCACGACCGTGTCGCCGACCTGGACGCCGGAGGAGTTGCCGAGGGTGGCCGGCTTGAGGCCGGACGCGCCCTCCAGCTTGATCAGGGCCAGGTCCTTCTTGCTGTCGGTGCCCACCACCTTCGCGGTGTACGACTTCCCGCTGCTGGTCGTCACCTTGATCGACGAGGCGCCGGAGATGACGTGGTTGTTGGTGACTATCTCGCCGCCGCTGGTGATGATCACACCGGAGCCGGTCGACGAGCCGTTGCTCATAGTGGCGCTGATCTCGACCACGCTCGGGCTGACGGCCGCGGCGATGGTGGCGACGTCGCCCTTCTTGGCGGCCGGCACCACATTGGTGCTGGTGCTGCTGGTGGCGACGGTGTCGTTGCCGGTCAGCTCCTGGAAGGCGTACGCGGTGCCGCCGCCGATCGCCGCGGCGACGATCGCCACGGCGGCCAGCAGGGCCAGGGGGCCCCGGGCCCGCTTCTTCGGCGCCGGGGCGGGGGGCTCGGCCATGACCTGCTGCACCGGCGGCTGCGCCGGCGGGGGCGGCCACTCGGGGTTCACAGGGGAGGAGGCGTGCTGCGGGGCGCCCTGCTGCGGGTTCCCGTAGCCGTCATAGCTCTCGTACTCGCCGCTGCGGCGGAAGCTCTCGGTCATGACAACGAGCTTGAACCGTGACCATGAGAGCTTCCTGAGTGTCCGCTGAGAAGCCCGGCAGAACCTTGTTTGCCCGATATAAAGACGCTTCTCGTGGCCCGGCGGAGGCTTTCAGAAAACCTTCATGTGCCGGTGCACGGCCTTCATGTGCAGCCGCAGGAGGTCCGCACGACCAGTCGTGACGGGAACTGCTTGAGCCGTTCCCGCCGCGCCCCCGCAACCCTGAGGCCGTCGTCGAGTACGAGGTCCACGGCCGCCCGGGCCATCGCGGAGCGGTCCGAGGCGATTGTGGTCAGGGGCGGGTCGGTCAGCGCCGCCTCCTTGATGTCGTCGAAGCCGGCCACCGCCAGCTGACCCGGCACGTCGATCCGCAGCTCGCGGGCGGCCCGCAGCACGCCGATCGCCTGGTCGTCGGTGGAGCAGAAGATCGCGGGCGGCCGCTGCGGCCCGGAGAGGATCTCCAGAGCCACGCGGTACGCGTCGTAGCGGTTGTACGGCGCCTCGAAGAGCCGTCCCTCGGTGGAGATCCCGGCCTCGTCCATCGCGCGCCGCCAGCCCTCGACGTGGTCGGAGACCGGGTCGCCGACCGCCGGGGTCTCGGCGGTGCCGCCCATACAGGCGACGTAGTCGTAGCCGTGCTCGATGAGGTGGCGTACGGCGAGCTCGGCGCCGCCCAGGTCGTCGGTGACGACGGCGACGTCGTCGATGGCCTCGGGCCGCTCGTGCAGCAGGACCACCCGGGCGTCCCAGGCCTCGATCTCCGCGGCGGCCTGGTCGTTGAGGGCGTGCGAGACGAGGATGAGTCCCGAGACCCGCATGCCCAGGAAGGCGCGCAGGTAGTGGACCTCGCGCTCGCTGACGTAGTCGGTGTTGCCGACGAGCACCATCTTCCCGCGCTCGGAGGCGGCCTGTTCGACCGCGTGCGCCATCTCGCCGAAGAAGGGCTGGCGCGCGTCCGGGATGATCAGACCTATGAGGTCGGTGCGCCGCGACGCCATCGCCTGGGCGACCCGGTCCGGCCGGTACCCCAGCTCCTTGATGGCGGCGAGGACACGCTCGCGCGTGGCCGGGGCGACCGGCCGGGGTCCGTTGTTGATGACGTAACTGACGACGGCGGTCGAAGTTCCCGCCAGCCGCGCCACATCATCCCGAGTCACCTTGGCCACGCGCGGAGTCTACGCGGATATACCGGCCCTGGGCAGGGCGATAAGGAGCTTGCCTCCACGCCTTCTGTGCGGAAGCAATGCCCCGTCCGGCGGTCCGCTATGCCTCGGCCGGCATCTCGGCGGTGTCCAGAGCGGCGGTCTCGTCCAGATCCTCCGCCTTTGCCCGTTCTGCCTTGGCCTTGGCTTCGTCGGGGACGCGATCACCCTTCTCGGGAGTAACGAATCGATAACCGACGTTCCGGACGGTCCCGATCAGCGACTCGTGCTCGGGGCCGAGCTTTGCGCGCAGACGCCGTACGTGGACGTCGACCGTGCGGGTGCCGCCGAAGTAGTCGTAGCCCCAGACCTCCTGCAGCAGCTGTGCGCGCGTGAAGACGCGGCCCGGGTGCTGTGCGAGGTACTTGAGGAGCTCGAACTCCTTGAAGGTGAGGTCGAGGACCCGCCCCTTGAGCTTCGCGGAGTACGTCGCCTCGTCGACCGACAGGTCGCCGTTGCGGATCTCCATGGGGGAGTCGTCGTTGACGATCTGCTGCCGGCCCATGGCCAGCCGCAGTCGCGCCTCGACCTCCGCCGGACCGGCGGTGTCGAGGAGCACGTCGTCGATGCCCCAGTCGGCGGTGACGGCCGCGAGGCCGCCCTCGGTGACGACGAGGACGAGCGGACAGCCGGGGCCCGTGGAGCGCAGCAACTGGCAGAGGCTGCGGACCTGGGGCAGGTCACGGCGTCCGTCGACGAGGATGACGTCGGCACCCGGGGTGTCGACGAGGGCGGGTCCCTCCGCCGGAGCCACTCGCACGTTGTGCAGGAGCAGGCCGAGGGCGGGAAGCACCTCCGTCGACGGCTGGAGGGCATTGGTCAGGAGCAGCAGAGAACTCATACGTCTGGTTCCTCCTCGGTCCCTGCGAGGACGTGTGTGGTGCATCACCTGCTCTGCGATCCCGAAAAGCCCCGTACACCTGCGGTCACCTTGAGTTTCCCGCTTCGTATACAACGCTTCCGAAAGCACAAAAGGACCCGGGGGCTACGCTGCCCGAGTCCTCTGCCCAGCAGAATAGCCCACATGAGCATCACTCCGGCAGGTCATGTGGCGCGATCCACCGTTCGTCCGAATCCTGAGACGGGCAGACGGGGGCCTTTCCGTACGTTTCTGCGCACCGACGACGGGATTGCGATCGATTCCGTATACGACCCGGGCGCGGTCGTATACGACACCTCCACGCCACCTTCCGTTGCGCCGGTGTTCGTCGTCGCCCACGGGTTCACGGGCGATGTGGATCGGCCGCATGTTCGACGGGTGGCGGAGGCGTTCGCGCAGTACGGGGCCGTGGTCACGTTCTCCTTCCGCGGCCACGGCGCCTCCGGAGGCCGCTCCACGGTCGGCGACCGGGAGGTCCTCGACCTGGCGGCCGCGGTGGAGTGGGCGCGGGGCTTCGGGCACGCCCACGTGGTGACGGTCGGCTTCTCGATGGGCGGCTCCGTGGTGCTGCGGCACGCGGCGCTGTACGGACAGGGGCGCGAGGGGCGCACCGAAGCGGCGACGGACGCCGTGGTTTCGGTGAGTGCCCCCGCCCGCTGGTACTACCGGGGCACCGCCCCTATGCGGAAGCTCCACTGGCTGGTGACGCGGCCCGAGGGGCGGCTGGTGGGCCGCTACGGATTCCGTACCCGGATCCACCACCGGCAGTGGGACCCGGTGCCGCTGTCCCCCGTGGAGGCCGTACCGCGGATCGCGCCGACGCCGTTGCTGATCGTGCACGGCGACCGGGACGGCTACTTCCCGGTCGACCACCCGCGCATGCTGGCCGATGCCGCCGGTGACCGGGGCGAACTCTGGCTGGAGCCCGGCATGGGGCATGCGGAACACGCGGCCACCGAGGACCTGCTGGCCCGTATCGGGGCCTGGGGTGCCGCGCAGGCGGGCTAGCCTGACGGTGAACACCGCCGATCCACTACCAGAGGAACCGGATGTCAAAGGTCACGGTGCGCTACTGGGCCGCCGCGAAGGCCGCGGCCGGGGTCGCCGAGGAGCCGTACGACGCGGCCACCCTCGCCGAGGCGCTCGACGCCGTGCGCGCGCGACACCCCGGAGAGCTCACGCGCGTCCTGCAGCGATGCTCGTTCCTCATCGACGGTGACCCCGTGGGCACCCGCGGGCATGAGACGGTACGGCTGGCCGACGGCGGCACGGTCGAGGTGCTCCCGCCGTTCGCAGGAGGGTGACGATGACCGACCAGCCGTACGAGGGTTCGTACGACGCGTACGACCCGTATCAGCAGCCGTATCAGCAGCAGTCGTACCAGCAGTACCAGGGGTATCAGGGGTACGACGACCCGCCTGGCGCCCAGGCTCAGCAGTACCAGCAATACCCGCAGTACACGCAGCAGTGGCAAGGGCAGACCTGGGAGGCGGCGCAGCAGGGGTATGCCGGCGCCGCAGTCGAGCCCGGATACGAGACGCCCGGCGGTGGTGGCCTCGAGGAGCCCGACGAGGACTCCGACTGCGGTCCCGCGACGCTCACCGGCAACTCCCGGATCACGGACGCCCAGCGTGCCCGTGAGGAGGGACGTTCCCCGATCATCGAGCCGGGCATGCAGCCGGCCGGGCTCACGGCGCTGCTGGCTCTGCTCGTGTCCGGTGCGGCGGCGGTCGACTCGTACGCCCTGCTCGTCCCGCTCGTCGCCCTGCAGGCGGTCACCGCGGCGGGCTGGTTCCGGCTGAACGGCATGTGGCCGGCCCGGCAGGGCATCGCGCTGGCCTTCCTGGGCGCGCTGGCCGCGGATGTCGCACTGCTGGTGGCGGGCCGGGAGAACGCCCCCGCGGCGATCCTGGGCACCCTCGGCGTCTGGGTGCTGCTCTCCCTGGTCCTGCAGCTGCGCTCGCACGCGGACCCGGACGAGCGGATGTACGGCCTGATGGCGACCGTCGCCTCGGCGGCGCTGTCCATCGTCGCGGCCGGGTACCTCGCGGCCGAGCCGGACGCGGTGACCGTCGGCGCGGCGGCCGTGGCGGTGGCGGTCCTGGCCCGCGTCCTGCCGCTGCCCACCCCCGCGTCGATCGTCGTCTCGCTGCTCGCCGCGGCGGGCGCGGGCATCGCGGTCGGTGGGATGACCGGCTTCGGCGCGAAGGGCGCACTCCTCGGCGCGGGCGCGGCAGCCTGCGCCCTGATCGGCCACCGCGTGGCGAGCTACGACTACCCGTCAAGATTCGTCCACTTCACAGCAGGCGTGGCCCTGCCCCTGACGGCAGCGGCACCGGTGGTGTTCGTACTGGGCCGGGCGCTGGCGTAGGGCCGGACTGGGGGCGGCAGCCCCCAGCTCACGGTCGGACCAACTTCGGCAACCTCTGTCACAGCTGATCGACAACTCCCCGATCAAACCCAGGTGCAGGGTTACGCTCGCGCTGAACGGCCACTCGGTCGTCACAACCGTCGTCGTCCGGCCAGGTGAGGGAAACACCGCATGCGCGCCCTGCGAATACTTCTGATCGTCGTCGTGGTCCTGGGCGGCCTCTTCGTGATCGCGGACCGTGTCGCGGTCCACTTCGCCGAGAACCAGGCGGCGGACAAGGTGAAGACCACGGAGAACCTCGCCTCCACACCGGACGTGTCCATCAAGGGCTTCCCCTTCCTCACCCAGGCCGCCTCCGGCGAGCTGGACGACGTCGAGATCGGCATCAAGGACTACGAGGCCGACACCGGCACGGGTGCCGCCGGCAACGGCGGCCCGAAGGCGATCCGTATCGACGACCTGAAGGCCGACATGAAGGGCGTCAAGTTCTCCGGCGACTACAGCTCCGCCACCGCGACCACCGCGACCGGCACCGCCACCATCGCCTACGACGAACTCCTCAAGGCGGCCAAGTCCGAGCCGACGCGGATCTTCCCCGGCATCAACGCCCAGGTCGTCGGCCTCTCCGACGGCGGCAACGGCAAGATCAAGGTGGACGTCAAGGTCACCGTCGCGGGCGCCTCGCAGACGTACCCCGTGCTCAGCTCGGTGACCGTGAACGGCGACACCGTCAAGGTGCACGCGGACAACCTGCCCAAGCTGGTCGTCGACCTCGCCGACTCCCGCATCCGGGCCATCACCGACTTCCAGCAGACCATCCACCAGCTCCCGGGCGGAGTGAAGCTGGACAGTGTGCAGGCCGCGAAGAACGGCGTGGAGATCACGGTGAAGGGTTCGAACGTCAGGCTCGCGGGGTAGTACGACGGGCGATGGAACGACGGAGTCCGAAAGGTGAGACGGCATCGTCCGCACCGCAGCTGTGACGGCCGATACGTGCGCCCGGAAGTCGTGCGGACACGGCGCGGGAGCTGATCGCATCCCATATCGCGGACGATCGCGTCTCAAGATACGACACCCCGGTGACACGTCCGGCTGTCCGTCCCTACGATCGACCCCATGAAGCGACATGCGGATCTCACGAAGCGGCGGGCAGTCGACCTGTGCCGCGTCGCCGCCATGCTCTGTCGCCCCTTCTGAGCGGTAGGCGCAGACCTCCGCATCCCCCCGCCCTGTTCAGGGCACCCGTGCGCGCCCCGGCCACCGCCGGATGCACCCCGCACCCCCTTGCACTCGCACGCCCCGCCGCAACTGCCCCGGAGGAGAAAGAGCATGAGCCGCAGCGACGTCCTGGTCGACGCCGACTGGGTCGAGGCCAACCTCGACAACCCGAACATCGCGATCGTGGAGGTGGACGAAGACACGTCCGCCTACGAGAAGAACCACATCAAGAACGCGATCCGCATCGACTGGACCAAGGACCTTCAGGACCCGGTCCGCCGCGACTTCATCGACCAGGAGGGCTTCGAGAAGCTCCTGTCCGCCAAGGGCATCGCCAACGACACGCTGGTGATCCTCTACGGCGGCAACAACAACTGGTTCGCGTCCTACGCCTACTGGTACTTCAAGCTCTACGGCCACGAGAACGTCAAGCTGCTCGACGGCGGCCGCAAGAAGTGGGAGCTGGACGCCCGCGAGCTGGTCGAGGAGGTCCCGGAGCGCCCCGAGACCACCTACAAGGCCAAGCCCCAGAACACGGCCATCCGTGCCTTCCGTGACGACGTCGTCGCCGCGATCGGCTCGCACAACCTGGTCGACGTCCGTTCGCCCGACGAGTTCTCCGGCAAGCTGCTCGCTCCCGCGCACCTGCCGCAGGAGCAGTCGCAGCGTCCGGGCCACGTCCCGTCCGCGCGCAACATCCCGTGGTCGAAGAACGCCAACGACGACGGCACCTTCAAGTCGGACGACGAGCTCAAGGAGCTCTACGCCGAGGAGCAGGTCGACCTCGCCAAGGACACGATCGCCTACTGCCGCATCGGTGAGCGCTCGGCCCTGACCTGGTTCGTCCTGCACGAGCTGCTCGGTGTCGAGAACGTCAAGAACTACGACGGCTCGTGGACCGAGTACGGCAGCCTCGTGGGCGTCCCGATCGAGCTCGGCGCCAACAAGTAAGACCCCACCCGCAAATCCCGACCGGCCTTCCTCCGGTCAGACCCCTCTTGGAGAAAGACATGTGTGGAGCGAAGGCCGGCGGCCCGGACGCCTCGACGATCAAGCCCGGTGAGACCACCATCCAGGGCCAGGTGACGAAGGACGGCGAGCCCGTCGTCGGCTACGTCCGCCTGCTGGACTCGACCGGTGAGTTCACCGCGGAGGTCCCGACCTCCGCGACCGGGCAGTTCCGCTTCTACGCCGCCGAGGGCACCTGGACCGTCCGCGCTCTCGTCCCCGGCGCCACCGCGGACCGCACGGTCGTCGCCCAGCAGGGCGGCCTCGCGGAGGTCGCCATCGCGGTCTGACCCGCTGACCACCCAAGGGCCGCACCTCCGGGATGCGGCCCTTCGGCGTGCCCGGCCCTACGCTGGAAGCATGCTGGCACGTCGGCGTCACGTTTATTTCGCCATGATGGGCACCTGCATCACGCTGTTCGTCCTGGCCTGGGGAGTCGTACGCATCTGGTCGGTCCCGGTGGCGGTCGGGATGTGCGTGGTGGCGATGGTCATCCCCCCGGTCGCCGCCATGGTCGCCAATCGCCGGGGTCCGGACGACCGCTGGTGGGACGATCCGTCCGGCGACCCGAAGTCCGACGAGTGGTGGGACGAGCTGGACGGCAAGAAGCGCCCGAGGTCCTAGCGGCTCGGTGGGCCGGCTCCGTGGGCCGTCTCAGTAGACGAGAGCCTGCGTCTCGTCCCCCAGGGCCTCCTGCACGAACACCTGCGCCCCCGCGATCCGTACGCCCTCGATGACGTCCTTCTCCGTGATGTCCCGGCGGGCCGCGCACTGGGTGCACAGGGTGACGTGGCCGGCGGCCAGGATCGCGTCGAGCAGGTCGGGCAGCGGGGCCGCGTGCGGGAGTGCGAACTCGGCGGCGCGGCCCGGCAGGGCGAACCATGCGGACTCGCCGGTCAGCCACAGGGAGACGTCCACACCGCTGGCCACGGCCACCGCCGCCACCGTGAACGCCTGCGAGCACCGCTCGGGCGCATCGGCCCCCGCCGTCACCTTGATCACGAGCTTCTTCGCCATTCCCGAATCGTAGTCAACGCCCCTGCAACCAGCAGTCCCGGCCATGGGTCTCCTGTGAGCGCGCGTACGGAATGCGCGCTTGACACCGGCCCCGGTGCAGAAGAACCGCCGCGCCCTGCACGCAGCCCTCCGCTGGACCGCCGCCGTCGGGGTGTTCGCGGCGGCCGGTGCGGGGACGGCGTACGGCATCACGGCGACGAAGCGGGCGGACGTACCGGGACTGGCGACGCAGTCGGACGGGCGCTGGGACTATCCGACGCTCGTCAGGCCGCCGCTGCCCTCCGGCAGTCCGGAGCCCTTCGCCGAGGACAACACGGCCGGCGCCCACTACGCCGACCTGAGCTGTTCCACCAGGACGTCGCCCCGGCCGCCGGCCCCCGCCTGCAGCTGCGCGGCGCCCCTCCGCCGGCGACGTTCTCGCGGTGATCGTGCAGTCCAGGAAGGGCGCGGCGAAGGCCGTACCGTTCCGGCAGACGGTGGCCCTGCAGAGCGAGCTGCTCGGCTGACGTCCGCCCGAGTCCCGCTTGGGCGTACCTCGCAAGGAGTGCCGGGCCCCGGCCGCGTAAGCTGGGGCCCGGCCTTTTGTGTACCGCCCATCCCTCAGCCCATCAAGGAGCACCCCGTGCTTGAGGCATTCTTCGAAGCCCTGCTGATCCTGGTCTGCGTCGGCGTCCTCGCCTTCGCCGGGCTGACCGTGAAGAAGCTGTACCAGGGCCAGCGCTGACCCCCATCAAGGAACTGCCGACCCCATGATCGAGATCCCGTCCGACCTCCACAAGGACCTCGTCCCCCTCGCCTTCCTGCTCGGCAACTGGGCGGGCGCGGGCGTGCACGACTTCCCCGGTGCCGAGAAGTGCAACTTCGGACAGGAGGTGACCTTCAGCCATGACGGCCGGGACTTCCTGGAGTACCAGTCCCGTACCTGGGTGCTCGACAACGACGGCAACAAGGTCCGCCCGCTGGAGTCCGAGCACGGCTTCTGGCGCATCGACGCCGACCGCAAGGTCGAGGTGACGATGGTCCGCGACGACGGCGTCGTCGAGATCTGGTACGGCGAGATGGCCGACAAGAAGCCGCAGATCGACCTGGTCACGGACGCGGTGGCCCGGACGGCCGCCTCCGGCCCGTACAGCGGCGGCAAGCGCCTGTACGGCTACGTCAAGAGCGACCTCATGTGGGTCGGCGAGAAGCAGACCCCCGAGGTCGAGCTGCGCCCCTACATGTCGGCGCACCTGAAGAAGGTCGTCACCCCGGAGGACGTCGAGCGCTGGGCCAAGGCCCTGCCGGACGACATGCCGGACGACGGCATCGCGTTTTTCAAGTAGTTCTGACAAGTACAAGTAGTTCTAGACTCTTCGGTGTGGTGAGCACCGACTGGAAGAGCGACCTCAGGCAGCGCGGCTACCGGCTGACGCCGCAGCGGCAACTCGTGCTCGAAGCCGTGGACGCCCTGGAGCACGCGACCCCCGACGACATCCTCACGGAAGTGAAGAAGACGGCGTCGGGGGTCAACATTTCCACCGTCTACCGGACGCTGGAGCTGCTGGAGGAGCTGGGTCTTGTCAGCCATGCCCACCTCGGGCACGGCGCACCGACGTACCACCTCGCGGACCGTCACCACCACATCCACCTGGTCTGCCGGGACTGCCAGAACGTGATCGAGGCCGATGTGTCGGTGGCCGCCGAGTTCACCGCGAAGCTGCGGCGGGAGTTCGGCTTCGAGACGGACATGAAGCACTTCGCGATCTTCGGCAGATGCCGGGACTGTTCACTGAAGAGTTCAACTACCGAGTCGTAGGCTTGTGCATATGAAGAGCCCCCTCCTGTCCCTGCCCGGCGCCGTCCCCGCCGAGGGCGTGGACGAAGGCGTCGCCGCCCACTACGGCGAACTGTTCCGCGAGCAGCGCGCCCTCGCCGACGGCACCGGCTTCGTCGACCTCTCGCACCGCGGGGTCGTCACCGTCACCGGCGAGGACCGTCTGAGCTGGCTGCACCTGCTCCTCACCCAGCACGTCAGCGACCTCCCGGCCGGCCAGGCCACCGAGGCGCTGATCCTCTCCGCGCACGGACACATCGAGCACGCGCTGTATCTGGTCGACGACGGCGAGACGGTCTGGGCGCATGTCGAGCCGGGGACCCAGGACGCGCTGATCGCGTACCTGGAGTCGATGAAGTTCTTCTACCAGGTCGAAGTCGCCGACCGGACCGCCGAGTTCGCGGTCGTGCACCTGCCGGCCGGTTCGATCGCGGAGGTGCCGGAAGGCGTCGCCGTACGCGAGACGCCGTACGGCCGCGACCTGTTCCTCCCGCGCACCGACCTCGAGTCGTACGCGGAGAAGGCGGGCCCTCCGGCCGGGATCCTGGCCTACGAGGCCCTGCGCGTCGAACAACACCGCCCGCGCCTGGGCTTCGAGACCGACCACCGCACCATCCCGCACGAGCTGGGCTGGATCGGTACGGCGGTGCACCTCCAGAAGGGCTGCTACCGGGGCCAGGAGACGGTGGCGCGGGTGCAGAACCTGGGGAAGCCGCCGCGCCGCCTGGTCTTCCTGCACCTGGACGGCAGCGAGGTGCACCTCCCCACGCCCGGCACGGAGATCCGCCTTGCGGACGAGGACCCCGACGGCCGCAAGATCGGCTTCATCACGACCTCCGTACGCCACCACGAGCTGGGCCCGGTCGCGCTCGCCCTGGTGAAGCGGAACGTGCCGGTGGACGCGAGGCTGGTGGCGGGGGACACGGCGGCGGCGCAGGAGACGGTCGTGGAACCGTAGGCGCCGTGGCCGGGACTAGATCTCCAGGAGCACGGTGAACGGTCCGTCGTTGGTGAGCGACACCCGCATCTGCGCGCCGAAGCGGCCCGTCGCCACCGTCGCGCCGAGGGCTCGCAGCTGGGCGACGACCTCGTCGACGAGGGGTTCGGCGACATCGCCGGGGGCGGCGGCGTTCCAGGTGGGCCGACGCCCCTTGCGGGCATCCCCGTACAGCGTGAACTGACTGATGACCAGCAACGGCGCATCGACGTCACTGCAGGACCTCTCGTCCTGCAGCATGCGGATCGACCAGAGTTTGCGCGCGAGTTGGGCGGCCTTCTCCTTGGTGTCCTCGTGCGTCACCCCGACGAGGACGCACAGCCCCTCGCCGATGATCTCCCCGACCGTCTCGCCGTCGACGACGACGCTCGCGCCGTCCACTCTCTGCACCACTGCACGCATGAACCCATCATGCCGTGCGCCCGGAACCAGGTCCGAGGGGGTTCCGGAGGGCTTCTTATTGATCCTTAACCCCCCATCTGGGGCTGATCGGGGGCACTCGGTCACATAGCGGCCACTTGGGGTGGCACGATGCTTTCCACACGCCGGTCGAGGGGACGGTTGAGGCACATGAGCACACCGAGTATTGGGCAGCCTCCTGGGGCAGTCTCGCTGATTCGTACGGGGGAGCGAACCCCGATGCGTCCGCCCACTCAGCGCACGGACAGCCCGGACAGCGCGACCGGCGGTGACAGCGGTGAGGGCCCGGGCGGTCCGCAGTTGCCCGCGGGGCCGCCCGTGCGCGATCTGGCCGTGCTGAGCCTGCCCGAACTGCGCACCCTGCGCCGGGACGCCCAGCGCGAGGAGGCCGACCTCAGCTATGTACGGCGGCTGCTGCAGGGCCGTATCGACATCCTGCGGGCGGAACTGGCCCGCCGCTCCCCGGCAGGTGCGGGCTCCGTGGTCGAACGGCTCCCGGAGATCCTCACGGACGCCCCGGCCCGCCACCGCTCCTCCGCCCGTCATGTGACGCTGGGGACGCCGTACAACGAGGAGTACGGCCGACTGGCCGCGGACATGCTCGCCGAGGTCGAACTCTCCGACCTGGCCGCCCGCACGGACCTGGAACTGAACACGGCAATGGGCCGACTCGTCCGCTACGAGCAACAGGTGTCCCTCAGGCGCCAACGCCTCCAACGCACAACGGACGACTGCAGCGGCGAAATCACCCGCCGCTACCGCGAGGGCGAGGCACAGGTCGACGACCTGCTCACCTGAGCCGGGACCGCCGTCCCGATCCTCCATCCGCCCGCGGGGCGGCGGCAGCGCGGCCGCCCCTGGGGACGGGACGGGTAGGGGCGGCGGGGGCGAGGAAAATCCACGCGACACCACCCCACGCTGCACCTACCGTGATCCCATGACCCAGGCGCCCCCCGACATCGACGTCCGCCCGATCACCGAGCCCGAGTTCCCCGAGTGGCTCCGCGCCGTGAAAGTCGGTTTCGTACAGCAGCCACAGGTCGCAGAATCCGAACTCGAAGCCCGCCGCCCCCAGTTCGAGCCGAACCGATACCTCGGCGCCTTCGACGGCACCCGCTGCGTAGCCACCTTCCGCTCCTTCGAGCAGCAGGTCACCGCAGTAGGCGGCACCCCCGTCCCCGCCAACGCCGTCTCCGCCGTCACCGTCACCGCCACCCACCGCCGCCGCGGCCTCCTCACCCGCATGATGAACCGGGACCTCGCGGCCGCGAAGGAGCGCGGCGACCTCGTGGCCACGCTCATCGCCGCCGAGTACCCGATCTACGGCCGCTACGGCTTCGGCCCCGCCACCACGGCCACCGAGTGGACCGTGGACGTCCCGCGCACGGGCCTCGACCCCCGCTGGTCCGGCCCGGCCGACGGCGGCCGTATCGACATCGTGGACCCCGGGGACGTACGCAAACTCGGCCCCGAGCTCCATGACCGCGTCCGCCGCGCCACCCCCGGCGCCGTCACCCGCGGCGACCGCTGGTGGCAGCAGCACACGGGCGAGGTGCGGGTCGACCCGAAGTGGACCGAGCCGTTCTTCGCCGTGTACCGAGCAGCGGACGGCGAGGTCGAGGGCGTCGTCGCCTACGAGGTCGACGACAAGTGGGGCGACGCCAAGCAGCCGCTGGACACGGCGACGGTGCGGAGCCTGATCGCGGCGACCCCGGCCGCCCAGCGCGCCCTGTGGAGCTATCTGTGCTCCATCGACTGGGTCACCCGGGTCAAGAGCGGCCAGCGGGCCCCCGACGACCTGCTCCCCCTCCTCTTTCCGGACCCGAGGGCCGCCCGTATCACTTCGCAGGCCGACTGGCTGTGGGTGCGGATCCTGGATGTCGTACGGGCGCTGGAGTCGCGGACGTACGAGGGGCCGGGCTCCCTGGTGCTGGAGGTCGCCGACCGTTCCGGCCTGGCGGGCGGCCGCTACCGGCTGGAGGCATCGGCGCAGGGCGCGTCCTGCACGCCGACCACGGAGAGCGCCGAACTCACCCTTGGAATCGCCGAGTTGGGGCAGCTGTGGCTGGGCGACGAGTCGGTCGTGCGGCTCGCGGCGCTGGGCAGGGTGCAGGAAGAACGAGCGGGCGCCGCCCGATTGGCCGACGCCCTGCTGCGTACGTCCAGGCGGCCTTGGTGCCCGGACATGTTCTGACCCCTTCCTTCGGACGACAGTTGATGACTCATCCGTAGCTGTGCTCTTCAGTTGTGACCGTGCTGATGGAGCTGTTCAGTTGTGGCTGTACTGGTGGAGCTGTTCAGTTGTCGGTGTTCAGTTGTGGCTGTGCGCTTGGTGCAGACTGGCCGGGCTCCCGGCTCCCCTCCGGAAGGGAGCCCGGTCAGCCGGATCCTGGGTCGGCGAACCCGTCGGGCCCGCCGGGGCTCAGCCGGACTGGGCGAGCAGCATCACGAGGATGACCGCTCCGAGGCCGCTGATCGTGGTGTTCCTGGCCTTGAGTCCGATGGACAGCGCGGCGAAGGCGATGATGCCCATCGGCCCGTACTTCCACTGGACGAGGTTCTCGAATCCGATGGCGAGAGCTGCGACGGCGAGGGCGACGAGCGGCATGGCGGTCCCTCCTTCGGGACAGGGGACGGACCCCTGGTTGCGGCCAACCCTCCTGAAGTTTGACCATGTTGTTGAAGTTGGTGACCAACTTCTCTGTACTTATCTCCTCTTGGAAGCGTCTTATAACCACCTTCCACAGAACTGCCATAAGATGGCGGGAAGTTGTAGTGTTTGGTCGTGGACCCGGATACCACATCCGTCAACGGGCGGAAGAGACCACGAAGAACACACCGCGAAGTGGCCGACGCACTGCGTGCCCGGATCAGGAACGGAGAGCTGCGGCCCGGAGAGCGCATGCCCACGCAGGCCAGGCTGGCGGACGAGTTCGGCGTCGAGCGCGGTGCGGTACGTCAGGCACTGCGCATCCTGCAGTCCGAGCATCTGCTGACCAACGTCTCCAAGGGCAGCCCGGCGACCGTGGCCCCCGACCCGGGTCTGGGCAGGGCTTTCGGCGGTCCCGGCGCTCCGCCGCTGCCCACCATGGTGGCGCTGGCCCCTCGCATAGCGACCGCGTTCGCGGAGCCTCATGTCGAGATCGACGCTCTCTGCCTCACGTCGATATCCCTCACACTCGCCATGGGCGAACCGCTGCGCGGAATCCATGCCGGGGAACTGAAACCGGCCAAGATCGACCTCCGCGTACTGCTGCCCAGCCGCGACATCGACCTCGCCTTCCCGACCCCGGTGGACCCGTCCGTCGACGGCCGGCTGCAGCGCCGCTGGCTGGCCCAGCGCAACGCCCAGGGCCAGGTGCTCCAGCACAACCTGCTGGCCCTGCGCGCCACACACGGCATCGACGTGAACGTCACCTTCCGCGCCCTGCCCTTCACCCCGCCCGTGAAGCTGTACCTGCTCAACGGCATGGAGGCGCTCTTCGCGTACTACACGCTCACGCGACGCGAGGAGGAGATCGACCACGAACACCTGGAGATGTACGACGCCGAAGGCACCCAGTCCATGCTGTTCGCCTTCGAACAGGGCGCCGGCCTGCGCGACACCACCTTCGTCGAGCAGTCGCACCTGTGGTTCAACGCACTGTGGGAGACGATCAGTTCGGAGCTTGTGCTCACGAGCTGACGTCTCCCACAGCGGCTGGGACAGCGGCCGACCGGGCCGCAGGTCGCCTTACGCTCATAGAGCGGGCCCCGCGACCAGCAGGGCGAGCACGACGGCCCCGATGGAGCTGACGGCCGGGTTCTTCGCCTTGATACCTATGGTGAGCAGCAGCAGACCGATGATGCCGGTGACGCCGTACTTCCACTGAACGGTCTGCTCGATGCCGACGACGAAGACGGCGGAGAGGAGAGCGAGGACGGGCATGGTGGTTCCCCCTTCGGGCTTCGCGGGCGGGACGGTGCGTGGGGGGCGAGACGGATCCAAGGAAGCAAAACTTCCGCCAACTGAACAAAGTTGGCAACCAACTCCAACTAAGTTATCCCCACTTGGTACCTACTCATAAACAAGTCACAAACAACTCCCGATAGATGGATCAGAGTTGTAGCGTTTGGTCGTGACCCAGGAGAACGTGGCAGTGAACGGCAGCAGAAGGCTCTCGCCCCAGGAGATCGCCGACATCCTGCGGGAACGAATCAGCAACGGTGACCTCAAGGCCGGAGACCGCCTGCCCACCCAGGCCGAGCTGGCCGACGAGTTCGGCGTGGAACGCGGCGCGGTTCGCCAGGCCCTGCGCGCCCTCCAGCAAGACGGGTTGCTCACCAACGTCAGCAAGGGAAGCCCACCACGGATCGCGGAGCCGCCGGCGCCCGGCTGGGGTGAGCCGCAGCCGACGACAGTGGGGTTGGCGCCGCGCCTGACGGAGGCGTTCTCGGTGCCACAGGTGCGCGTCGACGTCGTGTGCCACACGTCCGAGACGCTGATGCTCGCCCTCGGAGATCCGCTCCGCCGGATTCACGACGGCAGTATCCGTCCCGAATCGATAGTCTTCCGCGTCCTGCTGCCGAGCCGCGAGATCAACCTCGCGTTCCCGGTGCTGGTCGAGGGCAGTGTCGACGACAACACCGTCCATCAACGGTGGTTGCAGATGCGCGACGCACAGGCGCGGGTGCTCCAGCACAACCTCCATGCCATCCGGTCCACGCACGGCATCGACGTACAAGTCGTCTTCCGTGCGCTGCCCTTCACGCCGCCGGTGAAGCTGTACCTGCTCAATGGGGAGGAAGCGCTGCTCGGGTACTACATCCCCACCAAGCGGGAGGAGGAGTGGCAGAGCCAGACCCTGGAGATGTATGACGCGCTGGGCTCCCAGTCCCTGCTCTTCTCCTTCGAGAAGCGGGCCGGCCGCCGCGACGCCGCGTTCGTGGCGGAATCCCAGAAGTGGTTCGACGCCCTCTGGGAAACCATCACGACGGACCTGACACTCTCCTAGTGACTACTGATACGACGCAGACTGAACCGGTGACAGTAGAGACAGGGAACCTGCGAGAGCTGATCACCAACGCCCGCCTCGTGCTCTTCGACTTCGACGGACCGATTTGTCGGCTGTTCGCGGGACATTCGGCGGAGCGGGTGGCGAGCGAACTCGTCGCCTGGCTGGAGCGACAGGGACTGCGTGGCTTGCTGACCGAGGAGGAACAGGTCCACCCGGACCCGATGGTCGTGCTCTACGCCGTCAACAGAGAGCACCCGCGCAGCGACCTCGTCCTGGAACTTGAGGAACGGCTGACCCAGCAGGAGCGCAAGGCGGTCCCCACTGCCATGCCGACGGCCTACGCGGACCCGCTGATACGCACCTGGAGCGCCGTGGGCGGTCGGCTGGCGGTCACCAGCAACAACTCGCCCCGCACGGTCTTCGACTACCTCTCCAGCCGCGGCCTGGCCAGCTGTTTCGCCCCGCATGTCTATGGCCGGACCAGCGAACTCGATCTGCTGAAGCCGAACCCGCACTGCCTCAGGCAGGCGTTGAACGCCGTGGGTTCCGCCCCCTCCGCGGCCCTGATGATCGGTGACGCTCCCACGGATCTACAGGCCGCGGAGAGTGCCGGTGTGCCGTTCCTGGGCTACGCGCGTAACGAGTACAAGTACAAGCTGCTGAGGGATGCGGGAGCCCGGACCGTCGTCGGTTCGCTGCTGCCGGTGCTGCGGCTGCTGCGGGATCAGCCGTGAACGCACAACGCGAGAAGGGTGACCAGCAGGCCGAACGCCCACCACTGCGGGTGGCTGTGGATCGTGCGCCGCAGCCACACCACCACCCTTCGTATGAGCACCGGGGCAAGGGTCAGCACGAGCGCCCCTCCCAGGCCGACGAGCCCCAGCCGTGTCTGCGCCAGCCGGCTGATCCCGAACTGGAGGATCGCCCCCGTCAGTTGAAAAAAGATCACGTTGCCCACCCCGTCCACTTCAGTGAACCGACAAGTATCCGTCCAATTGGACTGGTTGCCTTGATTGGTGTGTGCCCTGCCTGCTTGATCCCTTAACGGTCCGTGTATTGCCGGACGCCTTGACCGTCAAATCGGCCACCAATATGGCTGGAAGCGGTTTGTCGGCTTCCACTGCGCGGTACGGTCGCTCTGTGAGTGAAGAGCGCAGTGACGGAGGCGGCACGGAGTTCGAGCGTGTCCTGGAAGCGCTGCGCACCCGCATAACGGACGGCACATACGCGGTCGGATCCCTGCTGCCCCCGCAGCGTGAACTCGCCGAAGAGCTCAAGGTGTCGCGCGACACCGTGCAGCGAGTCATGCGCGAACTGAAGAGCGAGGGGTGGATCGAATCCCGCCAGGGCAGCGGGTCGCGGGTGCTGAGGGCGCTGATACATTCGACGACCCGGCCGTCGGAGGCGCCGCGACTGCGGGCAACGCTGGGGCCCTTCATTGCCAGGGCCTTCGCCCAACAGTCTGTCCAATTGGACGTCTTCACCCTCACTTCCGAGAGTCTGGACGCCCACATCCGGCTGCAGGCCGAGCGGATCCGCCTCGGGGAAGTCCGCCCCGAGAGCATCGAAATGCGGCTGCTCCTGCCCGGCGAGTCGGTGCAGTCGCCGTACCCTCAGGCGAATCGGCCGGCCGAAGGCGGGAACGACAAGGCGGATCTGGATCGGCGACTCCAGGAACGGCTGCATTTGATCACCAGGCGGCACACCTCCTCGCTGCGTGCCGCTCTGCGCGACCTGCAGACAGAGGGGCTGGTGCCGTCCGTGGAGGTGCAGGTCCGGACGATATCGCTGGTCCCGCCGTTCAAGCTCTATCTCCTGCGCGACACGGAGGCGTTGCTCGGGCCGTACGAAGTGATCGAACGCTCCATCCTGCTCGACGACGACACGGAGATCGATGCCGTGGACGTCCTGGGCCTTGGCTCGACGCTGACGCGGCACGTCAACGACATGGGTGACGCCAATGCCACCGGATCCGTGTTCATCGAGAGTTGGCAGACTGCGTTCGATTCCTGGTGGAACCTGCTCGCCAGGCCGTCCTGAAGTCCCGCGGCCGCCTGCCGGAATTCGATCAGCGCGAAACCGACCTCGGATGCGACGTCGCCAAGTGCGCCACTCTTTGGAGACGTTGGCCATGGGGGCGTGTGCAGGGCACTAGAGTGTCCCCACTCTTCATCGCGAATGAAGATCGGCGGTCCCTCATAGTTATTCAGGAGTACCCCTTGGGTGGTCCAACAGTGTCCGTTGCCCGACGGACGGCGTACGACGACTTCGTCCGTTACGCCAGGGCTGTGGGGGAGTTCGGCCGAGGACATCACAACCTCAACTACATGGCGCGGCCGCTGACGGACGTGGACCGTTGGCTCGTCGCCTGTGAGGACGGGGAGCTGGTCACGGTGCGGGAGCGGATCCGCTCCGCCTTGCCCGTGGTGATCAGAACCTGGCAGAACGAGGCCGAGATCCTCCATGCCATCAGCAAGGTCCTGCCCCATGTGCCGCGCTGTCTGGTCCAGCTCCGCGACGTGAACATCCTGAGCTACGTCGAGGGCGTGCCCCTTTCCAGCATCTGTCCGAACGGAAAGCCGGTCGACTCCGGCCTGATCTCCGCCCTGGCAGGGCTGCTCGCCGACATGACCCAGGTGGGCAGAAAGGATCTTCCTCAGCTGCCTCCCTCCTGGCCCCGCTCCAGCCGGGACAGCCGGGCCTTCCTGCGGACCCTTGCCCATGGGGCGGAGGAGCAGATCCGGCAGCGCAACTGGGGAAGGTTCGGCGGGCTGTTCGCGATGCTGGGCATTCCCGAGGACGCGATGGTGCGGTTCGCCGAGAGGGTGCCGGCCATGAGCACGCGTCCCTTCAGCCTGCTCCACACGGACCTGCACCGCGACAACGTGATCGTGTCGTATCACGGCGAACCGCCGCTGATCTGCGTCGACTGGGAGCTGGCGAGTTATGGCGACCCGTTGCACGACCTCGCCACGCACCTGGTGCGCATGCAGTACCCGAGCTACCAGTGGCTGGAGGTGGAGCACGCCTGGCGCGAGAGCATGGGGAGACGGCGGAGCAAGGCGGTCGCCGGTCTCGAGCGCGATCTGAAGCACTACGTGGCCTTCGAACGTGCCCAGTCCGTCTACCCGGACGTGATGCGTGCCGCGACCTCGCTCGGTGACAACTACGACCAGCGAGACCTGGACCAGGCCACCCGCGAGGTCCATCGGGCCCTGCAGGCGGCCGAGAAGCCGCTGCAGCTCCAGAGCGTGCCGGACGAGAAGGCGATCGAACACATCCTGTATCGCTGGAACCAGTCCCACGGGAAGCGGCACAGCCGCGACCGGACAGCCTCGTCGATCGTGTGGGTGCCCGACGACAAGGTGCAGCACCCGCTCTTTCCTCCGGCGACGGTGCAGGAGGCTCTGTTCCAGGAGGGCGCGGCCTCGGCGGACCGGGTGTTCAAGGGGACGGCCCACCTGAGCACGGCGGTGCGGGTGGGGGGCTATCCGGATCTGGTCATGGTACGGCGGAAGGTGGGTACGGCCGCCCCCAGGGAGCGGCGGTATCTCTACGAGCATGCCGTCCTCGGGGCCATTGAGGCATCGGGGGTGATGGTGCGGGCACCGAAGGTGCTGGCACTGGGCAGCAGCGGGCTGGGAGACCAGTTCACCATCCACTCCTACGAGGGCCCGAAGGGAGGGGTCCGCCACCCCGAGCATCCGGCCGACGGTCTGTTGCCGCACGAGGCGGACGACCTCGTCGCCCAGCTCAACGCGTTGACGTACGTCGACTGCGAGAAGGTGGATGACGGTGGCAAAGGGACGGAGCACGTCCCGTACGTGGACGACTTCTACGGTCGTCTCTGCGACGACCTGATCCGCATGGTCTCGGACCTCCCCAAGATGACGACCGGTCTGGTGCGCGAGCTCGGCCTGCCCCCCGGCAACCGGCTCAGGGAACTCCTCGGCCGGCACATAGTGACGGCACGCCGGCCCGTCCTCCTGCACGGCGACCTCAACCCGTGGAATCTCGTGCGGCGCGAGGACGGCAGCGGGCTGACCCTCATCGACTGGGAAATGGCGATGGTGGGCGACCCGCTCTACGACCTCGTCCGGCACATGCACCTGACGCCGACCCGGCCGGAGATCCGCGAGCGTCTGTTCGCACGCTGGTCCACCCTGCTGCCGGAGGACTGCACGGAGGGCTGGAAGAGGGACTGGCGCGTGTACCGCTGGATCGAGACCGTCCGCTCGGCCTATGTGGACCTCGATCGGCTTGTGACGGGGGACAGCCTGGAAGCCCCCAACGTCCGCCGCGCGGTGGAGCGGTATGCCATGACCTTGAACGAGGCGACCGCGACCTTGGGCCTCCAGGTCAGATCCACCGCCAACCCCTATCTTGCCCGCGCCCTGCCGCACGGAGACCATGGGAATCCGTCGGCACAGGGGGACCCCGAAGTCGTCTGACGCCGTTCCGGAGGTCTCGCACGGGGGAGGGGGACGCGCATGCCCGGTGGTTGGCGCAGGCTGCCCGAGGAGACGGTGGGCGAGCGCCTGAAGCGTTTCCAGACGCGCTACGAGCCTGTCGCCACGCGCCTGCTGCTTCTCGGCATCTTCGTGACGGGACTGGTCGCACAGTTTGTGAAGCCCGTGGGTGACGCCCTTACGTGCTGTACGACACGGTGAAGGACCTGGCCGCCTCCCTCCGGACACCGACTCGCGCGCAGGTGAAGTCGCGGGATCTGGGCACCTTCGTGACGGAGGCGTTCCAGGTGCGGAACGTGGAGATCAGCTTCCTCGGCTACACGGGCGAGACGCTCTACAACGCCCTGTACCACCGCCTGGAGGGCTTTCTCGACGACCCCGGCCCGACGAGGCGGGTGTCCATCAGGTTCCTGGTCCCGGACTTCCGGCAGAGCATGAGCGTCCCGTCCCGGGTGGGTCCGGACGGGACTCCCGAGGACGACGAGGAGTTTCGCAGGCGAGTGGAGTTGAAGTGCCGGGAGTACGACCTGACGCTGTCGGCGATCGCACAGCGGTTGACCCTGGCCGGCCGGGTGACGGCTGAGTGCGAGTACCGCTTCCATCCCGGCATACCGCGGGACAAGGTCTGCATCTTCAACCGCGAACTGGTTCTGCACGGCCTCTATGACCTTGTCGCCCGAACCATGGGATACGGATCGGAACCCGAGTACTACGACCCCAAGGGGTACCGGACCGACCTCAATGTCTGGTCGCGCGAGGACAGCGACGACGCCAAGGCCGCCGTCGCGACCTGGAACAAGCACTTCGACGACCTGTGGGGCCTGGCCGACCGGCCGCCGTGGCACCGCGGTGCGGCGGCCTGAGCGCCCAGCTGTCAGCACCGCCGTGCGGCCCCCTGGTCCTTGGCGTCAACCGGACTCGGGGTCGAGCAGTGGTCGGCGCGTAGGCTCACCGCCATGACCGAGCCCGGCCTGCGTGAACGCAAAAAGCAGCGGATGTACCAAGAGATCTCCGAGACCGCCGTCCGGCTGTTCCTGGAGCGCGGCTTCGACGCCGTGTCCGTCGCCGAGATCGCCGCCGCTGCCGAGATCTCCAAGCCGACCCTCTTCCGGTACTTCCCGGCGAAGGAGGATCTCGTCCTGCACCGGATCGCGGATCACGAGGGGGAGGCGGCCCGGGTGGTGACCGGGGGGCCCACGCCGCTCGCCGCGCTGCGGCGGCATTTTCTCGACGGGCTGGAGCGGGGCGATCCGGTCACCGGGCTGAACGACCATCCGCAGGTTCTCGCCTTTCACTCCCTCCTCTACGGGACCCCCGCCCTCGTCGCCCGCGTCTACGCCTACCAGCAGCGTTCCGAGGCCGCGCTCGCCGAGGCCCTCGGTGGTGGGCTGGAGGCGCGGCTCGCCGCCGGGCAGATCATTGCCGTGCAGCGGATCCTCGCGATGGAGAACTGGCGGCGTATCTCCGAGGGGGAGCGGGTGGAGGACGTACGGGCGGATGCCGTGGCCGCGGCGGAGCGGGCGTTCGGGGTGCTGGCGGCAGGTATGCCGCATCTCGCATAGGTGGGACTGAGTAAAAAATTTAACTCGGTTACGTTAGTTGGGTAGTCTCCTCTCCATGACGTCAGCCGACCCCGCCCCGCCCACCCTCAAAGACGCCCTCCACTGCGAACGCGCCCACCACGACCGCTGCCGCAGCGCCCTCGCCGCCATGGTCGACGGCGCCCAGGAGCAGGTCGTCACCGGCGAGGACGTCTCCGCCTCCGGTGCCGACGCCGAGGTGCTCGGGTACCGGCTGCGCAGCCGGGCGAAGGAGATGCGGGAGATGCCCGAAGGGCCGTTGTTCTTCGGGCGGCTGGACAGCGCCGAGCAGTCGCTGCACATCGGGCGGCTGCGGATCAGCGAGGACGTAGCCGCCCCGCCGCTGGTGGTCGACTGGCGGGCGCCCGTCTCCCGCGCCTTCTACCAGGCGAGCGCCGGCGACCCGCAGGGCGTCGCGGTCCGCCGCCGGTTCGGCTGGGCCCCCGGCAGCCGCGGCGACTCCGCCGACCTCACCGGTCTTGAGGACGAGCACCTCGACCGGGGCGAGTCCCGGGCGAGCGACATCGTCGCCCGGGAGATCGAACGGCCCCGCGTCGGCCCCATGCGGGACATCGCGGCGACCATCCAGCCCGAGCAGGACGATCTGGTACGAGGGGAGCTGGGTGTTTCCGTGTGCGTGCAGGGCGCTCCCGGCACCGGCAAGACCGCCGTCGGGCTGCACCGGGCCGCCTACCTCCTCTACACCCATCCGCAGCGCATGAAGCGCGGCGGACTGCTCATCCTCGGACCCAACCGGACCTTCCTCTCCTACATCTCCCAGGTGCTTCCGGCCCTCGGCGAGACCGGCGTACGGCAGTCGACCCTCCAGGAGGAGATCGCCGCCCACCCGGTCAGGGGGACCGACAGCGAGCGGGCCGCCGTCGTCAAGCACGACGCCCGGATGGCACAGGTGCTGCACCGGGCGCTGTACGCGCATGTCTCCAGTGACGGGGTCGAGCCGCTTTCCGTGGACGACGGTTCGTACCGGTGGCGGGTCGGGGCCGGCGAACTCGTGCGGATCGTCGAGGGCGTACGGCGTGAGGAGCCGCCGTACGGGATCGGGCGCGAGCGGGTGCGGATGCGGGTCGTGCGGTGCATTCAGGCGCAGGCCGAGCGGCGGGCCGGGCCGCAGTCGAACGCCTGGGTGCAGAGGATCTCGCGGGCGCGGGCGGTCGGGGCGTATGTCGACGCGGTGTGGCCGCGGGTGCGGCCCGAGGAGGTCGTTGCCCGCCTGCTCGTGGACGCACGGATGCTGGCTGCCGCCGCCGACGGGCTGCTCGACGACGACGAGCAGCGGGCACTGCTGTGGGCCAAGCCTCCGCGGTCGTGGAAGTCGGCCCGCTGGTCGGCCGCCGACCTGGTGCTTCTCGACGAGGTCGCCGGGCTCGTCGCGCATCCCGAGGGGTACGGCCATGTCGTCGTCGACGAGGCGCAGGACCTCTCCCCGATGGAGTGCCGGGCCATCGCACGGCGCGCACGCTTCGGGTCGCTCACCGTGCTCGGCGATCTGGCGCAGGGGACCACGCCCTGGGCGGCGCGTTCCTGGGACACGGTTCTGCGGCACCTGGGGAAACCGGACGCGGCCGTGGTGCCGCTGACGACCGGGTTCCGGGTGCCCCGGGCCGTCGTCGCACTCGCCAACCGGCTGCTGGAACGGCTGGACGTCGACGTTCCGGCGGGGCGGTCCCTGCGCAGGGACGGAGAGTTGAGGGTGCGGGAGGCGGGGGCCGATCTGCCGGGTGCGGTCGTGGACGCCGTACGCGGTGCGCTCGGTCATGAGGGATCGGTCGGGGTCGTCGCCGCCGACGCCGATGTGGAACGGGTGACGCAGGCGCTCGGCGCGGCCGGGATCAGAGCCGCGGGACCGGACGAGCTGGGCGCCCGCGTGACCGTCGTACCGGCGGCCCTCGTCAAGGGGTTGGAGTACGACCATGTCGTCGCCGTCGAGCCCGCGGCGATCGCGGAGGCGGAGGCGCGTGGGATGCACCGGCTGTATGTCGTGCTGACGCGGGCGGTCTCGCGGCTGGAGGTGGTGCACGGGCGGCCGCTGCCGTTCTAGCCCGGAGGGCCGAGGCCGGCAGCGGCCGCCCGCAGATCAGGCGGGGGAGTCGAGGAGGGGGATCAACTCCTGCTCCTCGTACGTCAGATGGGCTTCGAGGTCGAGGGTGAGGCGCTCGACCTCGGCACGGGCCGCGGCCGGGTCCTCGTCGGCCACCGCGCGGCGCAGTTCCGCCACCAGGACGGCGATCTGCTCGTGCTCCTCGCTCAGGCGCTTGAGAACGGGGTTCGCTTCGGGGCGCCGGTCGGCGAGGAACGGGAACATCATCGTGTCCTCGCCGGTGTGGTGGTTGTGCAGCCCCTGGCAGAAGGTCAGGCAGTTGACGCGCAGTTGGGCGCCGAGGGTTCCGTTGCCCGCCGCCATCTCCTTGCGGATCAGGGCGAGTTCACGGCGGAAGGCGTCGTGCACCACCTTGATCGCCTCCCCCGGCGAGGAGGCGTTGATCTTCCCGGGGCCGCCGTCCGTGATCGCGTGCAGGGCGACCACCGGGATGATCCGGTCGGTCTTCCTCTGGTACTCCGCCCAGCCGGGGTCGGCGTCCACCGCCCGCGCCCAGGCCTGTTCCCGCTCCTCGCCGGTCAGTACGACGGCCTCGGCCTCGTACGTGAACACACCGCTCTCCACGGTGACCCGGGGGTGGGCGAGGAGGTTGTGGTACCAGTCCGGGTGCTTGGGGGAGCCGGCCGCGGAGGCGATGACCAGGACGCGTTCGCCGCCGTCGGGGAAGTAGCCGACGGGAGTGGTGTGCGGGGTGCCGGTGCGGGCGCCGGTGGTGGTCAGCAGGAGCAGCCGGCCGCCCTCGAAGGGGCCGCCGACGCGGCCGTGGTGGGCGCGGAACTCGTCGATGACCTGCTGGTTGAAGCCGATGAACTTCTTGTTGTCGTCGTTGGGCATTCTCTTCTTTCTCTGCAGCTGGTGTCTTCCGAAGGATGCGAAGGCGGCGCAGAGAAAGAGGCGGGCTTCGCGCCCGCCCTGGCCTCACTCAGAGGCCGGGCACCCAACTCGCTCACGGCACAAGGCCGACCCGGCAGTCATACACCGGACGATAACGTCCGACGTATGACTGACGCCACCGAGTTCCGGGCCATTCCCACCACCACCCTCGCCGACCTCCTGGGCCGCGGACAGGTCATGGACATCGGGATCCGTCCCCTGTGGGGGCCGCACGGGCGGGTGGCCGGACCGGCCTTCACCGTCAGCTGCCCGCCCGGCGACAACCTGATGCTGCACGCCGCCATCTACCGCGCCGAGGCCGGATCGGTGGTTGTCGTGGAGTCCGGCGACCTGGACTGGGCGCTCGCGGGCGGCAACGTCTGCGCCGTCGCCCAGCGCCGCGGCGTCGCCGCCTTCGTGCTGGACGGGCTGATCCGCGACCTCGGCGAGGTGCGTCAGGCACGGTTCCCGGTGTTCGCCCGGGGTGTCATCCCGATCCCGGGCGCCAAGTCGGCCGTACGGCCGCTGGGCGAGCCGGTGATGTGCGGTGGCGTACGCATCGAGGCCCGCGACATCGTCGTGGCCGACGAGGAAGGCGTCGTCGCCGTGCCCGCCGCGCGAGGCGACGAGGTGCTCACGGCGGCACGGGCCAAGCTCGCGAAGGAGGCCGGTGAGTCGCTCGACGCTTGGGAGGCGGCCCACCGGGCGCGCATCGGCAAGATCCTGGCGGAGCGGGGTTTCGAAGGCTGATGCTGCTCTTCCTCGACATCGACGGAACGCTGATCCCGTTCGGCTCGGCGCACCCGTACCCGTCGTACGAGCCGCGGTTTTCGTTGCCGCGGGCGGCGGTCGTCGGGCAGCCGCTGCTGAAGCGCATCGACCCCGCGCTCGGCGCGCGACTCGTCGCGCTGGGCTGCGAGCTGGTGTGGGCGACGACCTGGCTGGACGACGCGAACGTGTGCGTCGCGCCCTGGCTCGGCCTGCCCCCGCTGCCGTCGGTGGACTGGCCGGACGAGGACGAGCCGTCGACGCCGCTGCACTGGAAGACCCGGCCCCTGGTGGCCCGGGCGGACGGCCGGCCCTTCGTCTGGGTCGACGACGAGATCACCCCCGCCGACCGCGCCTGGGTCGCCGCACACCATCCGGCACCCGCCCTGCTGCACCGGGTCGATCACCGGTACGGCCTCACCGACGCGGACTTCGCCGCACTGGAGGAGTGGCTCAGGGACCGTCGCGCGGGGCGCTGACACCCGGGGCGCCTGGCGCGAGAGCGCCCGGGCCGGTGCACCCTCCCGAGTGGCGTGGCGCACTATTGCAAGCGGCTGCTTGCAATAGTTAGCGAGGATGGTGCAAGGTGGAGGCATGGCATCGCTCAACGTCGGCAATCTCGGCGAATACCTGCGCGAGCAGCGGCGCACCGCGCAGCTGTCGCTCAGGCAGCTCGCCGACGCCGCCGGGGTGTCCAATCCGTATCTGAGCCAGATCGAGCGCGGGCTGCGCAAGCCGAGCGCGGAGGTGTTGCAGCAGGTCGCCAAGGCGCTGCGGATCTCCGCCGAGACGCTGTACGTCCGCGCCGGCATCCTCGACGCCGAGCGGGAGCGGGACGAGGTGGAGACGCGTGCCGTCATCCTCGCCGATCCCACGCTGAACGAGCGGCAGAAGCAGGTGCTGCTCCAGATCTACGAGTCCTTCCGCAAGGAGAACGGATTCGGGATCGCCGGCGCGGCGGACGAGGTGACCGAGGAGCCCCCGGAGGCCGGCGCGGTGGTCCTGTCCGCCGAGCCCGGCCAGGGCGCCACGGACACCCGGGACGTTCAGGACACCGACGCTGCGATACGCCGCCCCCGCGAGGACGACGGCGAGCAGACCGGTGAGCGCCGTACCCGCAAGACCCGCACGGCCGGCGGACGCAGGTCCGCCACGCGCCGCACCCGCACGTCCGACGGCAACGATGCCGAACCGCACGACCCGCAGCGGCCCACCGGTTGAGCAGACCGGCCGCGCTGCCCGCGGGAACCAAAACCCTCAGCTGCAAGCGACCCGGGAGGACCATCACCATGGCCATCACCGACGACCTCCGCAAGACCCTCAGCGACCCGACGCCGCTCTACTTCGCCGCCGGCACCGCCGACCTGGCCCTTCAGCAGGCCAGGAAGGTGCCCGGCCTCGTGGAGCAGCTGCGCGCCGAGGCCCCGGCCCGTTTCGAGGCCGTCCGCACCACCGACCCGAAGGCCGTCCAGGAGAAGGCCCAGGCCCGCGCCAAGGAGGCCGGTGCCAAGGTCAAGGAGACCCAGGAGAACCTCCAGGCCAAGGTCACCGAGTTCCTGGCGACCCTCGACGGTGACATCAAGAAGCTCGGCTCCACCCTCGACGCCGACCTGAAGAAGCTCGGCGAGTCGGCCCAGGACATCGCGCTGCGCGGTGTCGGCGTCGCCGCCGAGTACGCCGTGAAGGCCCGCGAGACCTACGAGAAGGTCGCCGAGCACGGCGAGCAGGCCGTGAAGACCTGGCGCGGCGAGGCGGCCGAGGAGATCGAGGACCTCGCCGTCGCCGTCGAGCCGAAGGCCGAGCCGGTCGGGGTCAAGGAAGACGCCGCCAAGCCGGCCGAGGCCACGGCCGCCTCCGCTCCGGCGAAGAAGCCCGTCGCCAAGAAGGCGCCTGCCCGCAAGACCACCACCGCGAAGAAGACGACGCCGCCCGCGAAGTAACACGGACGGGTGATCGGTAACGGGTCGGGCACTCCTGGAGCGCTCGGCCCGTTGTGCGGGTAGCCGGTGTTCGGGAACGGGTACGGTGACCGCGTAGGGACAAGCCGAGTCTGGTGGTGGACGTAGTGCTGATGCAGGGATTCGCAGGGTTGATGTGGCTGCTGAGCATGGCCCTGATCCTTTTCAGCGGCTTCGCGCTGATCGACGCGGCCATCCGTCGCGAGGACGGCTACCGCGCAGTCGGCAAGCAGACCAAGCCGTTCTGGTTGATCATCCTCGCCATCGCCTTCGTGATGAACCTGATCTTCCCGATCCTGTCGTTCCTGCCTGCCATAGGCCTGGTGGCAAGCATCGTCTACATGGTCGACGTCCGCCCGGCCCTACGAGGCCTCGCAGGCGGCGGCCGAAACCGCAGGGGCTCCAGCAGCGACGGCCCCTACGGCCCGTACAACGGCGGCCGCTAGAAGCGCCCTTTCAGGGGCGCGAGGCTGTATCGGTGTGCGGCTCCGCCGCGTGGGCGCGACCAGCCACGACGGACCCGCAGTCGGCATACGGCAGAAGGCAAGACGGCGGGTTGCCGCTCAAGCCCCCCGGTCCAGCAGCAGCACTGCAACATCATCCGTGAGCTCGCCCCCATTGAGCTCGCGAACCTCGTTCACGGCAGCCCGCAGCAACGCCTCGCCCCGCAACCCCTCAGCCAACTGCCGCCGGACCATCTCCACCATCCCGTCCTGCCCCAGCCGCTCAAGGCGCCCCTCCCCGATGCGGCCTTCGATCAGCCCGTCGGTGTAGAGCATCAGACTCCACTCCCGCCCCAGCTCGACCTGCATCCGGGGCCACCGCGCTCCCGGCAGCAGCCCGAGGGCAGGCCCGTTGTTGTCGTACGGCAGCAGCTCGGCCGTCCGCCCCGGCCGCGCGATCAGCGGCGACGGATGCCCGGCCAGACACAGCCCGGCCCGCCGCCCGTCCGGCGAAATGTCCACCGTGCAGAGCGTCGCGAAGATCTCGTCGTCGGACCGCTCGTGCTCCAGCACCTGCTGCAGCGTCCCGAGCAGCTCGTCACCGCACAGCCCCGCCAGGGTGAGCGCCCGCCAGGCGATCCGCAGCTCCACGCCGAGCGCCGCCTCGTCCGGGCCGTGCCCGCAGACGTCGCCGATCATGGCGTGCACGGTGCCGTCCGGCGTCCGAACGACGTCGTAGAAGTCGCCCCCGAGCAGCGCCCGCGACCGTCCCGGCCGGTACCGCGCGGCGAACCGCAGCGACGACCCCTCCAACAACGGCGTAGGGAGCAGCCCCCGCTCCAGGCGCCGGTTCTCCTGCGCCCGCACCCGGCCCTCGGCGAGCCGCCGCTCGGCCGTGTCGGAACGTTTCCGCTCCACGGCATAGCGGATCGCCCGGCTCAGGAGCCGGCCGTCCAGTTCGTCCCGGAAGAGGTAGTCCTGGGCGCCGACCCGTACCGCCGCGGCGGCGCGCTCGGCGTCGCCGGACGCGGTGAGCGCGAGGACGGCGTGCCGGGGCGCGAGCTCCAGTACGTGCTTGAGCACGGCGAGCTCGTCGTCGTCATCGCTGCGGCCGGGGGCCGGCAGCGCGAGGTCCAGCAGGATGCAGTGGACGTCGTCGGTCAGCAGCCGCGCGGCCTCGGTGAGATTGCGGGCGGTGCGGACGCGGATCGGACGGCCGGCCGCGTCCTGCAGCTCGGGTATGACGGTGGAGCCGCCGGGATCGTCCTCGATCAGCAGCAGCGTCAGGTTTGTGGTGGTGGCGGCGTTCTTGTCGACCGTGGCTTCCTTGCGCGGGGTCTGGTCCGTGGAGGTGCCGCCTTGTTGCGCGGCCTGCGCCTGACCACTCTCCGCGGCCGGGATCGCTCTCTGCCGCGGTATGGGTACGGGCATCTTGTTGAGTTCCTTCCCTCCCCCCGAGGGCAGGTGGAGCGAGAGATCTCGATCCACCGACGGGGACCATAGCGGGTGGCCGGGCGGTAAAGGAATGGCGTGAGACACGCTGCTTGGCGAGGCGCCACTGTCATATGCCGCGATCCCTACCGCAGTTGGACAGGAGGGGCAGGGACCAGGAATGACGAACGTCACGTCCACCACGGGTTTGCCGGGGCGTTCGGCGTGCAGTGGGTCACGTGACGGGGTTCACGTACGCGCCCCGTCAGGGGCGTGGGTCTGTATCAATGTGCGGCTCCGCCGCGTGGGCGCGACAAGCCACAATGACGCGGCAGACAAAAGACGACCCATGGCCGCACAGCCCGCGGAGCGCTGCTCACGCGTCAGGCCGCACCACCCCGAGGATCGGCATCGACCCGGCCCCCGTGATCGTCACCGTCCGCCCGGGCCGCGGGGCGTGCACGATCGCGCCGTCGCCGATGTACATCCCGACGTGGCTGGCGTCGTCGAAGTAGATGATGAGGTCGCCGGGCCGCATGTCCTTGATGTCGACGTGCTGCAGCTGCTTCCACTGCTCCTGCGAGGTGCGCGGAATGCCGTGCCCCGCAGCCGCCCAGGCCTGTGAGGTCAGCCCGGAGCAGTCGTACGTCTTCGGGCCCTCGGCGCCCCATTCGTACGGCTTTCCGATCTGCGCCGTGGCGTATGCGACCGCCTTCTTGCCCAGCTCGGACGCCTTGCCGTTGATCTCGTCGAGGATCCCGGAGTCGAGCCAGGCGGTCTGCGCCTGGAGGGCGGCCTCCTGCTCCAGCTCGGCGAGGCGCTCCTTCTCCTTCTTCTCCAGCCGGCTCTCGAGCTTCTCGGCGGCCGCGATCTGCTGCTTGATCTTCTTCCGGGCGGCTTCCTTCGACTTGCGGCCCGCCTCCAGCTTGTTCCACTGGTCGGCGGCGTCCGCGGCGTACTGCTTCAAGTCCTGCTGGGTGCGGGTCATTTCCACGATCAGGTCCTTGGTGGCGCGCTCGCCCTCCAGTACCCGGCCCGCACCGTCGAGGAACTGCTGCGGGTTGTCGCTGAGCAGCAGCTGGGCCTCGTCGGGCAGTCCGCCGGTGCGGTACTGGGCGGCGGCCGCGGCGCCGGCCCGCTGCCTCAACTCGTCCAGCTTCTGCTGCCCCTTGACGATCTTCTGCGCCAGGTCGACGATCGCGGCGGACTGCTGCTTTGCCTTCTCCTCGGCCGCGTTGTACGCGTCCGTGGCGACGGCGGCGTCGTGGTAGAGATGGTCGAGCTTCTCGCGGATCGCCTCAAGGTCCTTGCTCGGCACGGGAGTCGCGGAGGCGGACGGGTCCGGGGAGGGAGACGTGCTGGGGGAGGGCGTCCGGCCGGCATTCGCGAACGCCGTCCCCGGCGCCGCCAGCACGGTGACCGCGCAGACCACGGTCACGGCCATCGCGATGAGGCCGCGCTTGCCCGTACCCATACCGCTACCCCCAAACCTGATTTACCGTCAGTAACTTACGATGCCTGGGGGATCGTGCCACGCCGACGCGCAAAGCGACAGAGCTGCACGCAAGTCGGATTTCCCCCTCCCGAGCGGCGTACGCGATCTCCCCGCTTTTGTGACGAACGACTCATGGAGATCGTTCCCCGCAGGTCAGCGGTGCCGGCCGGTCAGCCGCGGGGCGCCAACGCCTCCCAGGCCACCGTCACTTCGCCCTGCCGCCACCGCCCGGCCCCGTCCGTCACCGGCCAGTCGGCCGTCAGGTCCCGCACCGCACGCATCCAGCGCTGGCGGGCGCCGTAGGAGGCGTAGGGCGCGGCGGCGGACCAGGCGCGGTCGAAGTCGCGCAGGAAGGCGTGCACGGGTTCGCCGGGGACGTTGCGGTGGATGAGCGCCTTGGGGAGGCGTTCGGCGAGGTCCGAGGGCCGGTCCAGGGAGCCGAGCCGGGTCGCGAAGGTGACCGTCCGCGGCCCCTCGGGTCCGAGGGCGACCCACACGTGCCGGCGCCCGATCTCGTCACAGGTCCCCTCGACCAGCAGGCCGCCGCGGGAGTGCGCGGTCGACGGGGCCAGTCGGGCGCACAGCCGCTGCCACACCGCGGCGACCTCGGCCTCGTCGTACTGGCGCAGCACGTTGGCCGCGCGGACGAGATGCGGCCGCTGGGGGAGGGGGATCTCGAACCCGCCGTGCCGGAAGGCGAGCCCGTCGCGCTCGTACGGCTTCGCCGCCGTCACCCGGGCCGGTTCGATCTCGACGCCGACCACACGGGTGCGGGGCGCCGCCGTGCGGAGCCGGGTGAGGAGTTCGACGGCCGTCCAGGGGGCGGCGCCGTAGCCGAGGTCGACGGCGACGGGATCGGCGGCGCGGCGCAGCTCGGCGCCGTGCGTGGCGGCGATCCAGCGGTCCATGCGGCGCAGCCGGTTGGGGTTGGTCGTTCCGCGCGTCACGGTTCCCACAGGGCGGGAGGCGGCGCGGGAAGTCATGCCTACGAGGGTATGCGGACGGTGCGCGGCCCTACGCACCCGAGCGTCGAACGGTTGAGCGATATCCGGTAATACCTCGGTAAAATCGCCTCCGCCAGGGATGGGAACCCCACCCCGCGATGTTGCCTCCCTTGGAGGGCGCCCCACACCCTCCCCCAGGCATGCCCGGACAAGGAGGAACGCCACGTGAGCCAGTACGTCAGC
This sequence comes from Streptomyces sp. NPDC051172, assembly GCF_040682555.1. Lineage (NCBI taxonomy): Bacteria > Bacillati > Actinomycetota > Actinomycetes > Kitasatosporales > Streptomycetaceae > Streptomyces > Streptomyces sp. NPDC051172. The sequence goes on along the minus strand of NZ_JBFBBE010000010.1, from coordinate 82,582 downwards.
AGGCTCGGGCGACGCTCCCAGGCAACGCCCCCGCGGCTCAGGCTGCACCGCCGCCCGCGCCGCGTCGCCATGCTCTCCGTGCACACCTCACCGCTCCACCAGCCCGGCACGGGCGACGCCGGCGGCATGAACGTCTACATCGTGGAGCTCGCGCAGCGCCTCGCCGCGATCAACATCGAGGTCGAGATCTTCACGCGCGCGACCACGGCCGCCCTCCCCCCGAGCGTCGAGCTGGCCCCCGGCGTCCTCGTCCGCCACGTCGACGCGGGCCCGTACGAGGGGCTGGCCAAGGAGGAGCTGCCGGCCCAGCTGTGCGCTTTCACGCACGGGGTGATGCAGGCCTGGGCGGGCCACCGCCCCGGCTACTACGACCTCGTGCACTCCCACTACTGGCTCTCCGGCCACGTCGGCTGGCTCGCCGCCCAGCGCTGGGGCGCCCCCCTGGTCCACGCCATGCACACCATGGCCAAGGTCAAGAACGCCAACCTGGCCGACGGCGACACCCCCGAGCCCGTCGCCCGCGTGATCGGCGAGACCCAGATCGTCGAGGCGGCCGACCGGCTCATCGCGAACACCGCCGAGGAAGCCGACGAGCTCGTACGGCACTACTCGGCCGACCCCGGCAAGGTCGCCGTGGTCCACCCGGGCGTCAATCTGGACCGCTTCCGGCCGGCCGACGGCCGCGCCGCCGCCCGCGCCCGCCTCGACCTCCCGCAGGACGCCCTGATCCCCCTCTTCGCGGGCCGCATCCAGCCCCTGAAGGCGCCGGACGTGCTGCTGCGCGCGGTCGCCGTCCTCCTCGACGAGCGCCCCGAGCTGCGCTCCCGCATCGTCGTCCCGATCGTCGGCGGCCCGAGCGGCAGCGGTCTCGCCAAGCCCGAGGGCCTGCAGAAACTCGCCGCCCGCCTGGGTGTCGCGGACGTGGTGCGCTTCCGCCCGCCGGTCGGCCAGGACCAGCTCGCGGACTGGTTCCGGGCCGCGTCCGTCCTGGTCATGCCGTCCTACAGCGAGTCCTTCGGCCTGGTCGCCATCGAGGCCCAGGCGGCGGGTACACCGGTGCTCGCGGCTTCGGTCGGCGGACTTCCGGTGGCCGTGAGCGACAGGGAGACCGGCTTCCTCGTACGCGGCCACAATCCGGCCGACTACGCGCGCGTGCTCTCCGATTTCGCCGACGACCCGACGCTCCCGACCCGCATGGGCGCGGCCGCCGCCGAGCACGCGCAGTCCTTCGGCTGGGACACCGCGGCCGCCACGACGGCGGACGTCTACACGGCCGCGATGCAGTCGTACCGGCGTCGCGTACGCTCCCACCATGGCTGATGCAGAGAAAGCGGCCCAGGTGATCGAGGGCGTCCTGAAGGACGCCGAGCTCGAATGGGAGAGCCCAGCCCCCGGCAACTACGTCGTACAGCTCCCCGGCACCCGGAAGCTGAAGACGACCGTCTCCCTCCTGGTCGGCCGCCACTCCCTGTCCCTCAACGCATTCGTCATCCGCCACCCCGACGAGAACGAGCCCGGCGTCCACCGCTGGCTCCTCGAACGCAACCTCAAGCTGTACGGCGTGAGTTACGCCGTCGACCAGCTGGGCGACATCTACGTCGCGGGCAAGCTCCCCCTGTCCGCCGTCACCCCGGACGAGATCGACCGACTTCTCGGCCAGGTACTGGAGGCAGCGGACGGCAGCTTCAACACCCTCCTGGAACTCGGCTTCGCCTCCGCGATCCGCAAGGAGTACGCCTGGCGGGTGGCGCGGGGCGAGTCGACGCGGAACCTGGATGCGTTCACGCACCTGACCCAGCGCTCTGCTGAATAACTCCCGCACGCCCCCTTTCCGGCCACCGACCCGTCGTGGCATGCTCGCGACCGACGCAGATCTGAACGTCGTTCACATCCATGAAAAGCTGCATGGAAAGGACGTACGGAATGAGCACGGCGCACCAGGGCATGACCAGACGGAGCCTCCTCGCCGGCGCCACCGCTGTGGCCGCCGCCGCGGCGACCGGCACACCCGCCTCCGCCGCCCCCACCGGCAGTCAGGTCCCCGCCATCTGGCGGGAGTTCACGCGCACGCCCTTCGCCCACCCGCAGATCCCGTACGTCGGCCGGGCCGGCTGCCTGCGCGGGGCGGCGCGCTTCCCCCGCCGCCCCGCCGTGGCCGACGTACGCGACTACGGCGCCGAGGCGGGCGGTTCGACCGACTGCGCCCCCGCGATCAACCGTGCCCTCGCCGCCGCCGGGAGGGCCGGCGGCGGCACGGTCGCCATCCCGCCGGGAACCTTCCGCATCGACGGCCTCATCCACATCGGACACGACAACGTCGTGCTGCGCGGTGCCGGAAGCGGCCGTACGACGCTGTACGCGACGAAAAGCCTCACCGAGCTGATCGGTGTCTACGGCTCCCGATACGGCGGCACCAAGTCGGCCTGGTCCTGGGCGGGCGGTCTGATCTGGCTGGCCCCGAAGGCCCGCTGGGAATCGCTGGTCGCCGCCATCAGGGCTCAGACCTGGCCCTTCGAGGGCTGGACCGGCAACAAGCGGGACGAGTGGGAGCCCCTGACGGCCGTGGAGCCCGCGCGGCAAGGGGACTGGACGGTGACGGTCGCCGACCCGTCACGCCTGCGCCCCGGCCGCCTGGTCCTCCTGCGTATCGCCGACGACGCCGGCCACACCCTCCTCCAGCACATGTCGGGCGGCGGCCCCGGCCCGGCGGCGTACTACTGGCAGGACAAGACCAAGCTGCTGTCGTACGTCCCCTACGAGTGGCCGGTCCGGGTGGCCCGCGTCCGCGGCCGCAGGGTCACGCTGGAGCGCCCGCTCCCGCTCGACCTGCGCCCCGAATGGAACCCCCAATTCACCACAAACGTAAGGGAGTTGACCGGAGCAGGCGTCGAAGGCCTCACCCTCGACGTCATGGAGACCCCTCAGTCGCCGCACCTTCTCGACAAGGGCTACAACGGTGTCGCGCTGCAGTGCGCGTACGACTGCTGGGTGGACGACGTGACCGTACGCAACGTCGACAACGGTTTCGGCCTGGTCGCCGCGTCCTCCTGCACCCTGCGCCGCACCAGGGTCGGTGGCCGCGGCGAGCACCACCCCTACTTCTGCCGCGAGGGCTCGCACGACAACCTGATCGAGGACTTCACGATCGAACAGCGCACGGTCCCGGTCCCGGAGGGGACGCAGTTGCACGGCATCAACGTCGAGGGCCTGTCCTCCTCCAACGTCTGGTCCCGCGGCGACCTGCAGATGGGCACCTTCGACTCGCACCGGGGCCTGCCGTTCGCGAACGTCCGCACCGACATCACCGTCGACAACAACGGCCGCCACGGTGGCGACGCGAACGCAGGCCCTCTCTACGGCGCCCGCTTCACCCACTGGAACGTCCGCGTGACGAACGGCAGGGCGGGTCTGGTGAAGATCGACGGACTCGCGCCGTACTCCGCGACCGTCGGCGTCAACGAGGTCACGGAGTTCGACCAGATCGACGTGCCGGACTTCACCGGGGACCTGCATGCGCGGCTGGAGCTTTATCCCACGACGGACGAGGTCCGGCCGTGGAACCTGTACGAGGCGCAACGGGAGCTGTGACCAAGGCGCGGCGCAGCGCGTCGTAGCCGACGAAGTCGAACATGCGCTGCCCGGGGTTCAGCGGTCGGGGTTCACCGACGAATCGGTGGGCTGCGACGCCGTAGCCGAGGCTGGGGTCGGACACCCACAGCCGCTCGAAGTCCCGCTCCTCCAGCCAGGCGCAGATCTGGGGCACCAGGTCGGGCTCGAAGTGCCGGGTGCGGGTCCAGACGACCGTGCCGCCGGGCCGGCAGAGCTGCGTGAGGTGGTCGATCGTCCGCTCGACGTCGGCGTCGACCAGGTTGCCCAGCACCCCGCAGACGAGGACCAGGTCGGCGGGCACGAGCTGGGCGTAGTGGTCGGTCAGCGAGGCGTCCCCGGCGAGGACTTCGACGCCCGGCAGCCCTGCGGCGTGCGCCGCGGCCCGTGCCACCGTGACGTTGCGTTCGTCCAGCTCGACCAGCCGGGCCCGGACGTCGGCCCGTCGGGGGTGCTCGTGGAGCACGCCGATCAGGTCGCGGCCCTGGCCGGCGCAGAGGCTCACTGCGGTGAGCGGGCCGGGCGGGGCCTCGTCGAGGGCGAGCCGGATGCGTTCCTGAACGAGGGCCAGGCGCCGGCCGAGATAGGAGTCGGGTGAGTCGTACGCATCGTGCCACTCATGCCAGTCCATGAGCCGGACGATATGGCCGCGGGCCTGGCAAGGAGGTCCTTATCACATGTTCTTCGCATAACGCCCCGGGGTCACCCCCACCAACTTCCGGAAATGCCGGGTGAGATGGGACTGGTCGAAGAACCCGGTGGCGGTCGCGACCTCCCCCGGCGACCTGCCGTCGAGCAGGAGCCGGCGCGCGCGGTCGACGCGGCGGGAGTTCAGGTACTGGTGCGGTGCGATGCCGTAGGCGGTGCTGAACGCCCGCACGAGATGCGCGGGATGGGCGTGCACGAGCCCCGCGGCCTCGCCGAGGGTGAGGCCGTCGACGACACGCTCGTCGAGGAGTTCGCGCAGGCGGCGGGCGAGGGCGGGGTCGGGCCGAGGGGTCTCGGCGCCGGCGCTCGGCCGCAGCCGGGAGCGCAGCCGCTCCCCGATGAACGTCAGCCTGCTCTCGGCCTCCAGCTCGTCCCCGGCGTGCGCGAGCGCGGTGTGCAACTGCCCGACGCGCTGCCGCAGCACGGGGTCGCGCAGATCCGGCCGGTCGACGGCGGCCCCGATCAGGTCGTCGCGCAGATGCGTGCCGTCGAGATAGAGGACACGCTTGCGGAAGCCGTGCGGGGTGGCGGGGGAGCCGTTGTGCGGCACGTGCGGCGGGAGGAGGGTGACCGTGTCGTGCGGGGTGCCGTGCTCATGCCGGTCGAGGTCGTACCGTACGGCGCCGTCGTCCACGATGAGCAGCGTCCACGCCTCGTGCACGTGCATCGGGTAGGCGTACTCGGTGAAGTGCGCGTGGAAGACCTCCACGACGCCGGGAATCCGGGGGCGCCAGGCGGAGACCTCCTGCCGGGGGCGCTGAGCGGCCATGCAAAGAACGTACAAGACGGGGTCGTACGACGGTCGGCAGTCTCGGTGCATGAGCACTGAACCGATGCGCTTCGACACCAAGATCGCCGTTCTGCTGCGGGAGGACCTGGAGCCCTGGCAGCGGCTGAACGTGACCGCGTTCCTGGTCAGCGGCCTGGGGACGGCGGTTCCCGAGGTGATCGGCGAGCCGTACGAGGACGCGGACGGCGTCCGGTACCTGCCGATGTTCCGCCAGCCGGTACTGGTCTTCGAGGGTACGAAGGAGACGCTGACGGCGGCCCACGCGCGGGCGCTGTCCCGGGCCCTGCCACGGTCGCTGTTCACGTCCGACCTGTTCGCCACGGGCAACGACCGCGACAACCGGGCGGCGGTACGAGCCGTGGGAACCGGCGATCTGGACCTGGTGGGGATGGCGGTCCACGGCCCGAAGAACGCTGTGGACAAGGTGCTGAAAGGTGCGCGGATGCATCCGTGACCGAATCTGCACAGTGAATGCGCAACCGTGCGCATACTCGACGCGAAGGAGTTCTGTTGATGTGGAGTTGTCCTGTTCGCGGCAGCCGGGGCAACGCCTGTCGGCTTCGTGTCCGGCGCTCGGTGTAGAGAAGCTGCCCCCAATTCGTGTGCATCCCCACACGCTTCGGCCGCAGGCCGTTTCAACTGCCCAGCTCCGGGGGCCTTCGCACTGGATGCCGGGCACGCTCCGTGGTTTGATCCTGCGAACCGAGCCCCGTCTTCTGTCCCCCGCGGGGCCGCTCCCCCCTCTGGCACACCCATGCGAAGGGCAGTTTCACCATGAACTCCGCTCCCCAGGTTCAGACCGCCGAGATCTCCGACGCCGACCTCGACGCCGTCTCCGGCGGTCTGGCGCCGCAGGTCTCCCTCACCGCCGGCTCCACGACGCTCAGCAGCGCCGACGCCCTGGCCGAGCTCGACTCGCTCAAGGCGACGGCCCTCGGCAGCCTCGGCGGCACCCTCGGCGCCCTCCCGCACCAGGTCGGCCTGAGCGCCAGCTTCTGACCACCGGCCGGCGACCTGACAGCGCCGGCACCGGTCGACAGCCACGGCGACAAGCCCTCCATCGGCGGACAACCGCAGGTGGGGGGCTTTGTCATGTCTTCTCGTACGCCCATGCGGGTGCCTTGTGCGCACGTGGCGCTTCCCGCACGGCGGCTGGGCGGCATACCTCCGGCAAGCACACACCTACCGAAGGAGACGCTCATGCGTGCACGTGCCCTGCTGGCCGCCATCGCGCTCGCCGGGACAGTCCTGCTCTCAGGCGCGGCCCAGGCCCTCGCCGACGGCCCCGACGACTGGTCGACCAGCGACGTGGGCCACGTCAAGGGCGACCCCGACTTCGGCAAGTTCGAGGGGACTTTCAACTAGGCTTCCGCGCCCTGAGTGCCGGGTGTTGCTTGATTCCCTGCCCCGCGCCTTGATGTTCTCGTTGCGGGGCGGGGGGATCCTCCCAGCTCACTTCACCAGGTCTCAGACGTCTCCCTCCGTGAAGATCGCTTCGGCGGACGTGGCGGTGATGGCGCGGTCGAACCAACGGCCCAGGACATCCAGGTCGTCACAGCCCCTGATGCGCTCACGGTCGGTATCCGTGACGTCGATGCCGCGACGGTCCAGGAGCCGCAGGATGTCCTTGGCCCGGCTCTCGGCCATGCCTTGGGCCATGCCTTGGGCCCTGGCTTCTTCCCGGACTTCTTCGAAGAGGGGCGACTTGTAGAAGGAGAGGTCCACAGCCACGAGTTTCCTCCAAAGCGCGGCGGAGGGCAGCTCGCCCAGCCCCCGTGAGATGAGTTCGATGATGGGGTTCTTGCCGTGAGTGATCGCGGACAGTGTGGCGGGTGCGAGGTCCTTGTCGACCTCGGCCGGGTCGGTGATCACGGGCATGTTGTGCGGACCCGCGACCAGTGGTTGCAGGGTGAGCACAGAAGAAGAGCGCCCGTCGCACCGCAGCACGGGCGGCCGGGTTCCGGTGCCGATACCGGTTCCGGGAGGGCGACTTCGGCCCAGACGGTCTTGCGCGGGTACGGCCCCGGTGCGGCGCCCCAACGGTCGGCCAGCGCGTCGACGAGCACGAGCCCTCGGCCCGACTCGGCGTCCGCGGAGGGGAGTTGGGCGCACGGGGGCCGGTCACCGCGCGTGTCGGTGACCTCGATGCGCAGGGTGCCGCCGACCACGTAGAGCGTGAGCCGGAAGTCCCGTCCCGGTACGCGGCCGTGTGTCGCCGCGTTCGCCGCCAGCTCGGCCACGATGTGCACCGCCGGGTCCAACGGCAGCTCCCAGGAGCGGAGTTGCTCGGTGGCCAGAAGGCGGGCGAGGCGAGCTCCGCGGGGCGTCGGGGACAGCAGGACGCTGAAGTTGCGGATGGAGGCGGCGGTTTCTTGATTCACATCACTCAGCGTGGCCGCATCTGTTTACCGTGAACAGTGACGACGCGGTTGCGTAGAGCGACTGTCCACGGCTTGTCCAGGGTGTCCCAAGCTGTCGGGGCGGTGCGTACGGGTAGGGGCGTCGCGGCACGGTCGTACGACGGAGGGGTGCGGGATGTCGGTGGACGGCGAGGCGGTACGGCTCAGGACCGAGGCGGACGAGCCGGGTTGGGAGGTGGACCCGGACGACGAGTGGGGCGTGGCCGTCATCGCCACCGTGGGACGGCAGTTGAGGCTGCGGCGGGAGGCGGTGGGGCTGCGGGTGCCCGAGTTCGGGGCGGCGGTCGGGTACGGCGACGACATGGTCTACAAGATCGAGGCAGGGAGGCGGATTCCGCGCCAGCAGTATCTGGACACGGCGGACGAGGTGCTGGGGGCGGGTGGGCTGATTTCCGCCACCTGGGAGGACGTGAAGAAGGTCCGGTACCCGAAGAAGGTGCGGGACTTGGCCGCCATGGAGGCCAAGGCGGTCGAGCTTCAGCTCTACGACCCGCTCAACATCCACGGGCTGTTGCAGACGCCGGAGTACGCACGCGGGCTGCTCCTCATGCGGCGCCCTGCGTACACCGTGGACGAGGTGGAGCGGTTCATCGCCGCGCGCGTGGCGCGGAAGGCGCTCTTCGAGCGGGACCCGGCGCCCGAGGTCAGCTTCGTCCTGGAGGAGTGGACGCTGCGTCGTCCGCTCGGCGGGAGGGCGGCGCTGCACAACCAGCTTGAACACCTGTTGGAGACAGGGAAGTTGCGGAAAGTCGAGCTTCAAGTGATGCCAATGGACCACGAGGAGCACGCTGGACTGGCCGGTGGTATTGAGGTGCTGAAGTTCGAGGACGGCTCGGCCGTGGGGCGTTCGCCCGCAGTGGCCAACGGTCGCCCGGTCTCCGAACCCAAGCACCTCCGTATCCTTGAACTGCGGTATGGCATCATCCGGGCTCAGGCGCTCACACCACGTGAGTCGACGGCCTTCATCGAGCAACTGCTGGGGGAAACATGATCCGCACCACCTCGGCCTCCGAGCTGGCCTGGTTCAAGAGCAGCTACAGCAGCAGCAGTGAAGGCGACTCCTGCGTCGAGATCGCGGTAGCGCCCCGCACCATCCACGTCCGCGACTCCAAGCACACCCCAGGCGCGGGCCCCCAGCTCGCCCTGGCCCCGCAGGCCTGGGCCGACTTCGTGACGTACGCCTCCGAAGTCTGACCCGAGCCCGCGTGGCAGGCGCCTACCCCGCCGGGACTTCCGCCCCGGCGGCGGCCGGAACCTTTGCCGTCGGCTCCGCCGCCGGAATCCGCCGCATAAGAGCGCCGTACCCAACGGCGGCCGCCGTGCCGACGACGGCGCACAGGCCCCACAACCACTCCGCGCCGAACCGGTCGATCACAACCCCGGACATCAGCGGAGCGACCAGCGCGGCGAGGGACCACGACAGCGTGTACACGCCCTGGTAGCGCCCCCGCCCGTGCACAGGCGACAGCCGGACGACCAACCCGGTCTGCGTCGGCGCGTTGACCATCTCGCCCAGAGTCCACACGCACACAGTCAGCGCGAAGACGCCGACCGACCCGGCGAAGGCGGTGAGCCCGAAGCCGCACCCGGCCAGCAGGGACGAGACGACGAGCAGCCGCCGGGGGTCCCGGCGCTCGATGAACCGGGTGACGGGGATCTGCAGCGCGACGATCAGCACGCCGTTGACGGCGATGGCCATGCCGTAGTCGGCGGGCGTGAACCCGGCCTCTCCCATCGCGACGGGCAACCCGACTGACCCCTGCTGAAAGACGAGCGCGACCAGGAACGACAGCCCGACGACCCCCATGTACCGCTTGTCGCGGACGACGGTACCGAGACCGACGGCGTCCTCCCGGGCCCCCTTGGCGACGCCGGCGACCGGCCGTGACTCGGGCAGCTTCAGGAAGACCACGACCGCGCAGACGGCCGTCATCCCGGCCTCGATCAGGAACCCGGCGAGATAGCTGAACTCGGCGATGAACCCGGCGGCCATGGAGGAGACGGCGAACCCGAGGTTGATGGCCCAGTAGTTGAGGGAGAAGGCCCGCACCCGGTCCTCGGGCCGCACGATGTCGGCCATCATCGCCTGGACGGCGGGCCGGGAGGCGTTGGACGCCATGCCGACCAGGAACGCGACGGCGGCGATGGCGACGGGATCGTGCACGAACCCGAGGAGCGCGACGGAGACGGCGGTCGACGACTGGGCGATCAGCAGGGTGGGCCGCCGCCCGAGCCGGTCGGCCATGACTCCGCCCGCGAGCGAGGAGACGACCCCGCCGAGCCCGTGCAGGGACGCGACCAGACCGGCGTAGGAGGCGGAGTAGCCGCGGTCGATCGTCAGGTACAGAGCCATGAAGGTGGCGACGAAGGCCCCGAGCCGGTTGACGAGGGTGCTGGTCCACAACCACCAGAACTCGCGGGGCAGACCGGAGACGGTCTCCCGGGCGGCGCGTCTCAGACCGGCGACTGACATCGAGATCCCCCATGGACGTAAGTGGCGCGGACAGCAGGCACAACTTACGCACGAGCCGAGGGGCCGGGCCACTCAATTAACAGATGCCGTCAACTGTCCGCTTGCTGGGCGGGCCTCCTGTGGCCCGAATGCGTGGATTACGCTCTGGGACATGGCCGACGCACCGTACAAGCTGATCCTCCTCCGCCACGGCGAGAGCGAGTGGAACGCGAAGAACCTGTTCACCGGCTGGGTGGACGTGAACCTCAACGAGAAGGGCGAGAAGGAGGCAGTCCGCGGTGGCGAGCTCCTGAAGGACGCCGACCTTCTCCCCGACGTGGTCCACACGTCCCTCCAGAAGCGCGCGATCCGCACGGCGCAGCTCGCGCTGGAGTCCGCGGACCGCCACTGGATCCCGGTCCACCGCAGCTGGCGCCTGAACGAGCGCCACTACGGCGCCCTCCAGGGCAAGGACAAGGCGCAGACCCTCGCGGAGTTCGGCGAGGAGCAGTTCATGCTGTGGCGCCGCTCCTACGACACCCCGCCTCCGCCCCTTGAGGACGGCACGGAGTTCTCCCAGTCGGACGACCCGCGCTACGCGTCGATCCCGCCGGAGCTGCGCCCCCGCACGGAGTGCCTGAAGGACGTCGTCGTCCGCATGCTCCCGTACTGGTACGACGGCATCGTCCCGGACCTCCTGGCCGGCCGCACGGTCCTCGTCGCCGCCCACGGCAACAGCCTGCGCGCCCTGGTCAAGCACCTGGACGGCATCTCGGACGCGGACATCGCGGGCCTGAACATCCCGACCGGCATCCCGCTCTACTACGAGCTCGACGCCGACTTCAAGCCGGTCACCGCCGGCGGCAAGTACCTCGACCCGGAGGCGGCCGCGGCGGCCATCGAGGCGGTCAAGAACCAGGGCAAGAAGAAGTAAGCCGTACTGATCGAGCCCCCTGCCTGCGGTTGCGCTGCGGGTAGGGGGCTTGTTGCTGTGCCGGGGCCGCTGGGCCGTCAGCCGGTTCTGAACTCCTTTGTGGCTGGGCGCAGTTGCTGTTACCGAATGCGGACAGAACCGACTGAACGACGCCTGTGGGGGCGTCATCTCATGGGGTGCAACGAAACAGCAGACCATGGGGGAGCTTTCATCATGACCACGCACCGTACGCGCCGTATCGCCCGTTCCGCCGCCCTGGCCGCCGTCACCGGCGCGCTGGCGTTGGGCCTGACCGCCTGTGGTGGCGCCGACGGCTCGAAGGCGGCGGGCGGCGACCACGCCGCTGGTGCCGCGCAGAACCTGTCCGCGTCCAACACGGACGGCAAGGGCAGCGCGGAGCAGGCCAGCAGCAGTGACACCAAGAAGGGCGCACGCCCGGCGACCGTCTCCGGCGGTACCGGCGAGGCCGCGAGCAAGGGCGCGACGGCCGGCGCCCGGCCCTGCCGTGGAGACGAGATGCTGATCACCGCCGTGCACCGGTTCGCGGGTCAGCAGGGCGACCACCTGCTGATCACCGCGGTGAACGAGGGCAGCAAGCCCTGCTGGGTCACCTCGTACCCGGCCGTGGTGCTCGACTGGAACGTCCACAACATCGCATTGCCGCACTCGAAGAAGGACAACCCGGGCGGCGACAAGCACATCACGCTCCAGCCCGGAGCCAAGGCGTACAGCGCGGTCAACCTCTTCGACTACGGCTCGAAGAACCACACGGCGCAGTCGCTCGCCATCGCGCTGCGGGGCGCGGACGGTCACGACGGCCCCTACTACTCCGTCGTCATGAAGGGCCAGAAGCCGCAGTTCAGCTGGAACGAGGCCGACGTGCTGAACTGGAGCACCAAGAAGCCGTACGACTTCTGACGGCCGTCGGCGGGACAAGGGCGGTGCACAAGATCCCGTCGCGCTTCCGTCACGTCTCCGGACCCCAGCGCTCCGGCCCCACCCCTCGCCAGTCGATCCACGGCGTCTGAGCCACGTCCGCCGGATCGATCTCCAGACCGGCCCGGCGGAGGAACTCCGCGACATCCCTCACGTTGTACGCCAGCCCGAGGATCTCGCCGTCCACGCGCACGCGGCGGCCTCCCGTGGGCGACGGGGGATGCACGATGACGCGAATCGGTCCGGCCATGCCTTCAGGATCATCCGGGACGTCCGGGCCTGCATTCCAGCGTGTCATCGAGGAAGCCGCTCACTGGGGTTTCCGTGTGACCGTCCCAGGTCACGCAGTTCCCACCAGGCTGCGGGGCTCGGGCGCCGGCGCTGCCAGTAGGGATGGAAGTACAGCTGGGCCGACAGCTGGTGCAGGCGTCGGCGCAGCTCGGTGCGGCCGGGGTGCTCCGCGAGCCGGCGGTAGGTGGCGCTCCAGTCCTGCTGCGCCTGGGCGAGGTCGTCGGGGAACGGTCGCATGGCCGAATTCAAGCACGTGTTCGATTTTCTGGGCCAGTCCGGTCGCTGTCGGGTGGATGTAGGCGAGTCGCCGGTGGCTGTCGGGTCGATGTAGGCGGCTCGTCGGCGGGGACTGACACCTTCCAGGGACGGGGGCCGGCCGGAGTTCGCCGGGCGGCCCGAATCCCTGAGGAGCCACCATGCACACACCTGTCACGATCATCGGCGCCGGACTCGGCGGACTCACGCTCGCCCGCGTTCTGCACGTCCACGGCATCCCGGCCACCGTCCACGAGGCGGAGGCCTCCCCGTCGGCCCGCGCACAGGGCGGGATGCTCGACATCCACGACCACAACGGGCAGCTCGCCCTCCAGGCCGCCGGTCTGATGGACGAGTTCCGCGCCATCGTCCTGGAGGGCCGCGAGGCGATACGGATCCTCGACCCGGACGGGACCGTCCTGCTCGACAAGGACGACGACGGCAACGGCGGACGCCCCGAGGCGATGCGTGGCGAGCTGCGGCAGATGCTGATCGACTCGCTCCCGGCGGGCACCATCCGGTGGGGCCACAAGGTCAGCAGCACGCGTGTCCTCGGCGAGGGGCGCCACGAGGTGACCTTCGCCGACGGCACCACCCTCGTCACCGGCCTGTTGGTCGGCGCGGACGGCGCATGGTCGCGGGTCCGGCCGTTGCTCTCCGACGCCACGCCCACGTACACCGGCACGTCGTTCGTCGAGACCTGTCTGCACGAGGCCGACACCCGGCATCCCGCCGCCGCGAAGGCGGTCGGCGGCGGGATGATGATCGCGCCCTCGCCGGGCAGGGACATCTTCGCCCACCGGGAGAGCGGCGGCACCCTGCACATATACGTGGCGCTGTCGAAGCCGCTGGACTGGTTCGCCGCGATCGACTTCACCGACGCCGCCGCGGCGACGGCACGGATCGCGGCGGAGTTCGAGGGCTGGGCACCGGAGCTCACCGGGCTGATCACCGACAGCGACACCGCGCCGGTCCTGCGTTCTCTGTACGCCCTGCCGACCGGGCACCGCTGGGACCGGGTGCCGGGCGTGACCCTTCTCGGCGACGCAGCGCATCTCGCGACCCCCAACGGCGAGGGCGCCAACCTCGCCATGCTCGACGGCGCCGAACTCGGCAAGGCCCTGGCCGCGCACCCGGACGACACCGAGGTCGCGCTCGCCGAGTACGAGCAGGCCATGTTCCCCCGCAGCGCCGAGGCCGCCACCTTCGAAGGCGGCGAGATACCCGGAATCGATTCCGAGGCCGACATCGCCGACCTGGTCGCCCTGTTCACCCAGAAGGGCGAATGAGCCGCTCCTTCCACCGGGTGCGCCCCCTGCGGTCCCGGCCCCCTGCCCGCGTACTCGGCGCAGGCAGGGGGCCGTTCGCAGACCGCGTGCGTGTCGTCAGACCGACAGCGGCACCGCATGCACCTCGTCCGCCGTGTGACCCGTCTGCTCCCGCTGCGCTCGCAGGAAGCCCGGGGCGACCTCGGCGCCCATGACGAAGGGCCCCGGCACAGTCACCGGGGCCCTTCACCGTCGTACGAGTCGTAGGAAATCAACCGGAGCGGTCAGCCGCACTGACAGGGATTACCCGACTGGCACCCGCAGCCGCAGCCCGAGCCGCAGCCGCACGCGCCGAAGAGCGGGAGGCTCTTGATCTCGGCGGGCTGGTCCGTCTCGCGCTCCTGCGTCGGGTCGGGCGTGGTCGGGGCTTCGGCCATGGGTCCTCCTGGAGGCCTAGAGGCTGGTGCCTGTGCCCATTGCATGCCCGCTGTGCTGGGCGCATCAACGGCGCACTGTGGCGTCCATACGCCCCGCCGCCGGGGTTCACGCCCCCCGGGATCCCTTGGCTTTACGCCCCGTCGCCCCCGCCCACCGGCTTGATCTCCGGCTGGACGTCGGCCTGCAGCTCGTCCGCGTGCTCACCCGTCACCAGGAACACCACGCGCTTGGCGACGGCCACCGCGTGGTCGGCGTACCGCTCGTAGTAGCGGCCGAGGAGGGTGACGTCCACCGCCGTCTCGATGCCGTGCTGCCAGCGGTCGTCCAGCAGGTGCTGGAAGAGGGTGCGGTGCAGCAGGTCCATCTCGTCGTCGTCCTGCTCCAGCTGGAGCGCCAGGTCGACGTCCTTGGTGATGATCACCTCGGCCGCCTTCGCCATCAGGCGCTGCGCGAGCTGGCCCATCTCCAGGATGGTCGCGTGCAGGTCGTGCGGGATCGCTCGCTCCGGGAAGCGGAGGCGGGCGAGCTTCGCGACATGCTGCGCCAGGTCGCCCGAACGCTCCAGGTCGGCCGACATACGGAGCGAGGTGACGACGATACGGAGATCCGTGGCCACCGGCTGCTGGCGGGCCAGCAGGGCTATGGCCCGGGCCTCGAGGTCGTGCTGGAGCTCGTCGACCTTCTTGTCGGCCTCGATGACGTTCTCGGCCAGCTTGAGGTCGGAGTCGAGGATGGCGGTCGTGGCGCGCCCGATCGCCGACCCGACCAGCCGGGCCATCTCCACCAGACCGTCGCCGATCGAATCCAGTTCCTCGTGGTACGCGTCCCGCATCAGGGATCCCTCTCTTACGTGTCCTTCGGGGCTGCCGGGGGCAGGGGCTCGTGCGTCCGACGGCCGAAAACCGACCGTTCAAAAACGGCGCTTCGCACCCCACGCTCCCACGTTCCGGCCCGCACGCGTCCGTTTCCGTCATCCCAAATGAACCATCACTGGCTCCAAGGTGAACTCTGGGCGACGAGTGTTCGAGCTCGCACCTCGACGGCTGTGGGGATGTCGTACCCCATGCCTAACCTGTTTGCATGGACGTGAACGCGGCGGTCGCCGCAGCGGCAGCGATCGCCGGGGTGCTCACCGGCGTGATCGCCGTGCTGGCGTTCCGCTGGAGCGAGCGGGAGCAGAACCGCCCCACCCGCACATCCCTGCACACGGACCCGGTGCTTCCGCCGGGCGTGGACACCGTCCTGTCCGTGCTCCGCTCCTCGGCCGTCGTCCTCGACGAGGCCGACGCGGTCGTCAAGGCCAGCTCCGCGGCGTACGCCCTGGGCCTGGTCCGCGGCGGCAGGCTCTCCGTGGAACCGATGCTGCAGATGGCCCGGGACACCCGGCGGGACGGGGAGATACGCCAGGTCGAACTGGACCTGCCGCGGCGGGGCACAGGGCGGGGCGGCGAGGCGCTCGCCGTCTCCGCGCGCGTGGCCCCGCTCGGCTCCCGGCTGGTGCTCCTGCTGGTCGAGGACCTCACCGAGGCCCGCCGCATCGAGGCGGTCCGACGCGACTTCGTCGCCAACGTGAGCCACGAGCTGAAGACCCCGGTCGGCGCTCTCTCCCTGCTCTCCGAGGCCGTCATGGACGCCTCGGACGACCCGGAGGCGGTGGAGCGCTTCGCCGGCCGGATGCAGATCGAGGCCACCCGGCTCACCAGCCTGGTGCAGGAACTCATCGACCTCTCCCGGGTGCAGAACGACGACCCTCTTGAGGACGCCGAACCCGTCCGGGTGGACGAACTGGTCGCCGAGGCCATCGACCGCTGCCGCCACCAGGCCGGCACCAAGCAGATCACCATGGCCGCCGGCGGCACCGCCGACCTGCACGTCTGGGGCAACAGGGGTCAACTGGCCGCCGCCCTGGGCAACCTTGTCGAGAACGCCGTCAACTACTCGCCCGCCCGCACCCGCGTGGGCATAGCCGCCCGTCGGGTGACCGCACCCGGCGGTGACCACATCGAGGTCGCCGTGACCGATCAGGGCATCGGCATCTCCGACAAGGACAAGGAGCGCATCTTCGAGCGCTTCTACCGCGTGGACCCCGCCCGCTCCCGTGCCACCGGCGGCACGGGTCTGGGACTCGCGATCGTCAAGCACGTGGCCGCCTCGCACGGCGGGGAGGTCACGGTGTGGAGCTCCGAGGGTCAGGGCTCCACGTTCACCCTGAGGCTGCCGGAGGCGGGGGTTGCCCGCGACCGCGCGCACCACCACCCCGACCCGGACGATCTCGACGACGAGGCCGACCGAAACACCCCCCAGTCATCCCCGTACGAACCGCTTCCCGCCCCGGAGGTCCTTCCGTGACCCGAGTGCTTGTCGTCGAGGACGAGGAGTCCTTCTCCGACGCCCTGTCGTACATGCTCCGCAAGGAGGGCTTCGAGGTCGCAGTGGCGACCACGGGCCCCGACGGACTCGACGAGTTCGAGCGCAACGGCGCCGACCTCGTCCTCCTCGACCTGATGCTGCCCGGGCTGCCGGGCACCGAGGTGTGCCGTCAGCTGCGCGGCCGCTCCAATGTCCCCGTCATCATGGTGACCGCCAAGGACAGCGAGATCGACAAGGTGGTCGGCCTGGAGATAGGAGCCGACGACTATGTCACCAAGCCGTTCTCCTCGCGTGAGCTGGTCGCCCGCATCCGGGCCGTCCTGCGCCGCCGCGGCGAGCCCGAGGAGGTCACCCCGGCCGCCCTGGAGGCCGGCCCGGTCCGTATGGACGTGGACCGCCATGTGGTCACGGTCTCCGGCTCCAAGGTCGACCTCCCCCTCAAGGAGTTCGACCTCCTGGAAATGCTCCTGCGCAACGCCGGCCGCGTCCTGACCCGCATGCAGCTCATCGACCGCGTCTGGGGCGCCGACTACGTCGGCGACACCAAGACCCTCGACGTCCACGTCAAGCGCCTGCGCGCGAAGATCGAGCCGGATCCGGGCGCGCCGCGGTACCTGGTGACGGTTCGTGGCCTGGGTTACAAGTTCGAGCCCTGACAGGCGCGTGCGTCGAGGGGCGGTTCCATGCGGGCCGGACGGAGTCCGGCGCGGTATCTCGCCGTGTCCGACATGCTGCTGCCGCGTGAGCCGGATCCAAGATCGAGCCTGATCCGGGCGCCGCGGTACCTGGTGACGGTTCGTGGCCTCGAGTGCAAGTTCGAGCCGTGGGCCGTCCACCGGGCCTTACGACGAAGGGCGGGACCTCTCCAGGAGGTCCCGCCCTTCGTCGTACCGGTGCTCAGTGCCTGGCGGCCGGCTTCGACGGCGAGACGCTCGCGGAGGCCGCGTCGGTCGGAGTGGCCGAGGTGGCCGGCTTCGACGCCGAGGCGGACGGGTTCGGCGACGCCGTCGTGCTCTTGGACGGGGTGGGGCTGGTGGCGGGGGTGCCCGTCGGGACCTCGCTCGGACCCCACTTGGTGAAGTAGCTCTCGGACGGCACCACGAAGGCCCGCAGGCTCACCGCGCCGGTCTGGCTGAAGGTGAAGGTGACCTCCTGCGCGTTGCCGTCCTGCACGGCCTCGCGGCTGCTGGGCAGGGAGGCAGCGGCGTTGCCCTTGCCACCGATCACCAGGGACCCGTGGGCCGGGACGGTCAGCGGGCCCTTGCCCTTGGCGGGCTTGAGCTCGGCGGTCTTGCCGGTGCCGGGCAGCGTGATCGAGTCCAGCGTCTGCGCGGTGCTGCCGTTGTTGAAGAGGGTCGCGGTGATCACGGCGGGGCCCGTCGACTGGAGGTCGGGCTGGGTGATGATGTTGACGTTCTGGACCTTGAGGTACCCGACCTTGGCTGCCGCGTTGTCCGGCTTGACCTGCAGCGTCTGGGCGTCGCCGCCCGCGCCGCACGCGGCGAGCGAGGCGATCGAGAACGCAATGGCGGCGGCGGCGAGGGCGCCGCGTCGAAGGCTGCTGCTCACGGCGGCGGCAACTCCTTGACTCGAGCGTGGCGACCGGTAAAGCCGCCCTAAGTGTCTGTCAGCGGCCTTAGGTTACCGAGCCGTCCCCGAGTCGCCGCACCCGACCCTCCCTCTGGCCCGGCATGGCTCACCAGGGAGTAGTCCACAGGGGGTAGCCACGCCCGTCCGACATTCACATAAGTCCCTCCGGCATACCCCGTCCGGCGGGGCGCAAAATTTCCGTGAAGGAATGCGCGGCCGCCCCCGGAATTGATCACGACACGGAACAAGCCACGGAACAACAGGCCACGTAGTCGAGTGCCCGTGATCAATTCCGGAATCGACGCGGAAGCGACTCATGACACCGAACGGAGTAGCGGAAGTCGCACACTTGGAACCGGACATATGCGGACGTTCATCCCCTTGGAGGGGCCTCCGGATGTGTGTAACGCACGGGTTTCACCTCCCCCGGAGAGCCGCTCCGACCTGCGAATACCTTCTTCCGCCGGGCCCGCGCAGCACGTTCCTGTTGCTGTTGTCAAGCCCCGAGATATGCCCTGACCTGCGAAAACGCCATTCAGAACCCGCGGTTTCCGTGTTACTCTGGATAGCCACGGAAGGGGTACCTGTCACATGACGTTCAAGGTTGGCGACACCGTGGTCTATCCCCATCACGGGGCCGCGCTGATCGAGGCCATCGAAACTCGCCAGATCAAAGGCGTGGACAAGACCTACTTGGTGCTGAAGGTCGCCCAGGGTGACCTGACGGTGCGTGTGCCAGCGGACAATGCGGAGTTCGTCGGCGTACGTGATGTGGTCGGTCAGGACGGGCTGGACCGGGTCTTCGAGGTGCTGCGCGCGCCGTATGCCGAGGAGCCCACGAACTGGTCCCGTCGTTACAAGGCAAACCTGGAGAAGCTCGCCTCCGGCGATGTCATCAAGGTCGCGGAAGTGGTGCGTGACCTGTGGCGTCGTGAGCGCGAGCGCGGACTGTCCGCGGGTGAGAAGCGGATGCTCGCCAAGGCCCGCCAGATCCTGGTGAGCGAGCTCGCCCTCGCGGAGAACACGAACGAGGACAAGGCCGAGGCTCTGCTCGACGAGGTTCTCGCGTCCTGAACCTGACAGCAGGCGCAAGCCCGCTTCAGCACTCAGTACATTGAAATGCCGCGGTGCCCGATGACGTATTTCCTGTCGCCGGGCGCTGCGGCATGTTCATATCCAGGCGCCTTGCGTACCTCGTCACTGCCGGGGAGGTTCCCCCGCGATACTTGGCGTGCCGGGCCCGGGCAGCTGGCTCGACCGGTGTCACGGAAGGGTCCGGTCAAGGTGTCGCGCCCGGCACTTCCCAGGCCATACCCACGCAAGGCCAGCACACAAACCTGACAGGAACCGATGTCTGACGATTCGCGTCCTTCGCCCGCCGGAACCCGTACAGCTGCGGTGATTCCGGCCGCCGGACGGGGCGTACGCCTCGGTCCGGGCGCCCCCAAGGCGCTCCGTGCGCTGGGCGGCACCCCCATGCTCATCCATGCCGTGCGCGCCATGGCCGCATCCCGCGCGGTCTCCCTGGTCGTCGTCGTGGCGCCGCCCGACGGCGCGCCCGAGGTCAAGTCGCTTCTCGACGCCCATGCGCTGCCGGAGCGGACCGACTTCCTCGTCGTCCCGGGCGGCGACTCGCGCCAGGAGTCCGTGAAACTCGGCCTCGACGCCCTGCCGCCCGACTACGACATCGTGCTGGTGCACGACGCGGCACGGCCGCTGGTTCCGGTGGACACGGTGGACGCGGTGATCGAGGCCGTACGGGAAGGTGCGCCGGCCGTCGTGCCCGCGCTGCCCCTCGCCGACACCGTCAAGGAGGTCGAGCCGGCGGCGGCACCGGGTGAGCCGGAGCCGGTGGTGGCCACCCCGGAGCGCTCCCGCCTCCGCGCCGTGCAGACCCCCCAGGGCTTCGAACGGGCCGCGCTCGTCCACGCCCACGAGACCGTGACCGACAACGTCACCGACGACGCCGGCATGATCGAGCAGCTGGGCCTGCAGGTAGTGGCCGTACCCGGCCACGAGGAGGCCTTCAAGGTCACGCGTCCGCTGGACCTGGTGCTGGCAGAGGCGGTCCTGGCCCGCCGGAGGCTGAACGATGGCTTCTGACTCCTTCGAAGGGCCGCTGCCCCAGGTCGGCATCGGCACCGACATCCACGCCTTCGAGGAGGGCCGCGAGCTGTGGTGTGCGGGCCTGAAGTGGGAGGGCGAGGGCCCCGGGCTGGCCGGCCACTCCGACGCGGACGTCGTCGCGCACGCCGCGTGCAACGCGCTCTTCTCCGCCGCCGGCCTCGGTGACCTGGGACAGCACTTCGGCACCGGACGCCCCGAGTGGTCGGGCGCCTCCGGCACCACCCTCCTCACGGAGGCCGCGCGCATCGTCCGCGAGGCGGGCTTCCGCATCGGCAACATCGCCGTACAGGTGGTCGGCCCCCGCCCGAAGATCGGCAAGCGCCGCGACGAGGCGCAGAAGCTGCTGTCCGAGGCGGCCGGAGCACCGGTGTCGGTATCGGGCGCCACGACGGACGGGCTCGGCTTCCCGGGCCGCGATGAGGGCCTGATGGCGATCGCGACGGCACTGGTGGTGCGGGCCGACCGGGGGTGAACGTCACGAAACCGTCCCCCTTGAGCGGAAGGGGCGCAAGGCACTGCCCTGCGCCCACTACCCTGGAGTGGTGACCATTCGCCTGTACGACACCAACGCCCGGCAGATCCGTGACTTCGCCCCGCTCACACCGGGTTGTGTCTCGATCTACCTCTGTGGTGCCACCGTGCAGGCGGCCCCGCACATCGGGCACATCCGGTCGGGCCTCAACTTCGACATCATGCGCCGCTGGTTCGAATACCGCGGCTATGACGTGACGTTCATCAGGAACGTCACGGACATCGACGACAAGATCATCGCGAAGGCGGCCGAGCAGAACCGCCCCTGGTGGTCGATCGGTTACGAGAACGAGCGCGCGTTCAACGACGGTTACACCGCGCTCGGCTGCCTCCCGCCGACGTACGAACCGCGGGCGACCGGCCATGTCACCGAGATGGTCGAGATGATGCAGGGCCTCATCGAGCGCGGACACGCGTACGAGGCCGACGGCAACGTCTACTTCGACGTGCGCTCCTTCCCGGGCTACCTGGAGCTGTCGCGGCAGGAACTCGACAACCTCCAGCAGCCCTCGGGCACCGGCGAGACCGGCAAGCGCGACGCGCGCGACTTCGCCATGTGGAAGTCGGCCAAGCCGGGAGAGCCGACCTGGGCGACGCCGTGGGGCCGCGGCCGTCCCGGCTGGCACCTGGAGTGCTCGGCCATGGCGCACAAGTACCTGGGCACCGCCTTCGACATCCACGGCGGCGGCCTCGACCTGATCTTCCCGCACCACGAGAACGAGATCGCCCAGGCCAAGGCCTACGGCGACGACTTCGCGCAGTACTGGGTGCACAACGCCTGGGTGACCATGGCGGGCGACAAGATGTCGAAGTCGCTGGGCAACAGCGTCCTCGTCTCCGAGATGGTCAAGACCTGGCGCCCGATCGTGCTGCG
Source organism: Streptomyces sp. NPDC051172 (assembly GCF_040682555.1). Classification (NCBI taxonomy): domain Bacteria; kingdom Bacillati; phylum Actinomycetota; class Actinomycetes; order Kitasatosporales; family Streptomycetaceae; genus Streptomyces; species Streptomyces sp. NPDC051172. The sequence continues at coordinate 60,992 of NZ_JBFBBE010000010.1, read as the reverse complement.
CTACTACCTCGGCACCCCGCACTACCGCTCGATGATCGAGTACAGCGAGGAGTCGCTGCGCGAGGCCGAGTCGGCGTTCGCGCGGATCGAGGGCTTCGTGCAGCGCGTGGTGGAGAAGGCCGGTCCCGTCGAGCCGTCCGCCGAGGTGCCGCCCGCCTTCGCCGAGGCGATGGACGACGACCTGGGCGTGCCGCAGGCCCTCGCCGTCGTGCACACCACGGTCCGGCAGGGGAACTCCGCCCTCGCCGCCGACGACAAGGAAGCCGCCGTGGCCCGCCTCGCCGAGGTGCGCGCCATGCTCGGCGTCCTGGGGCTCGACCCGCTCGATGAGCAGTGGGCCGGTGAGACCGACCGCGGCGACGATCTGCACGGCGTCGTCGACAGCCTCGTACGCCTGGTCCTCGACCAGCGCGAGGCGGCTCGCGGCCGCAAGGACTGGGCCACCGCGGACGCCATCCGCGACCAGCTCAACCAGTCGGGTCTGGCCATCGAGGACGGCCCGCAGGGTCCCCGCTGGAGCCTCGGCCCGCGCTGAGCGCGCAGCTGATCAGAAGATCGATTGTGCCGCCCGGCCGTCCGGGCGGCACACTTCATAGACGTACGAACGCACGCTTCACCCTTTTGAGAGCAGACAGGTAGGTCATGGCAGCCAACAACCGCCGCATGTCCGGCAAGAAGGGCGCGCAGGTCGGCAGTGGCGGCCAGCGGCGCAAGGGCCTGGAGGGCAAGGGCCCGACCCCGCCCGCCGAGATGCGCAAGGGGCACAAGAAGAACCGCATCGCGACCGCCCAGGCCAAGCAGGCGCAGCGCCGTCCCGTGCCGCGCGGCCGCGGCGGCAGGTCGTCGTCCGAACTGGTCGTGGGCCGCAACCCGGTCGTCGAGGCGCTGCGCGAGGGCGTTCCCGCCTCCACGCTCTACGTCCAGCAGTTCATCGACAACGACGAGCGTGTCCGCGAGGCCCTCCAACTGGCCGCCGAGCGCGGCGGGATCAACCTCATGGAGGCCCCCCGCCCCGAGCTCGACCGCATGACCAACGGCCTCAACCACCAGGGGCTCGTCCTCCAGGTCCCGCCGTACGAGTACGCCCACCCCGAGGACCTGGCGAGCGCCGCCTACGACGACGGCGAGGACCCGCTGATCGTCGCCCTCGACGGCGTGACCGACCCGCGCAACCTCGGCGCCGTCGTACGCTCCGTCTCCGCCTTCGGCGGCCACGGCGTCGTCGTGCCCGAGCGGCGCGCGGCCGGCATGACCGCCGGCGCCTGGAAGACGTCCGCCGGCACCGCCGCCCGTACGCCCGTCGCCCGCGCCACCAACCTGACGCGCGCCCTGGAGGCGTACAAGAAGCAGGGCATCGTGGTCGTCGGCCTCGCCGCCGACGGTGAGCACGAGATCGGTGAGCTGGCGGCCCTGGGGGGCCCCCTCGTGATCGTGGTCGGCAGCGAGGGCAAGGGCCTGTCCCGGCTCGTCGGCGAGACCTGCGACTTCCGGGTGCGGATTCCGATGCCGGGTGGTGCGGAGTCGCTGAACGCCGGGGTGGCTGCGGGGGTCGTCTTGTATGAGGCGGCTCGGCGGAGGGCCTGACCGCGGTCGGCGTGGTGGGCGGAGCTCGCCGGTCGGAGGCCGGCGCGGCCGCTCGAAGCCGCGCAGCGTGCGAGGGTGGCGGTCGAGAGGGGTCCTGCGACTTCCGGGTGCGGATTCCGATGCCGGGTGGTGCGGAGTCGCTGAACGCCGGGGTGGCTGCGGGGGTCGTCTTGTATGAGGCGGCTCGG